>NZ_CAPAEZ010000096.1:0-7439 GCF_948576815.1 uncultured Allobaculum sp. | reverse complement strand
TTAGCGTATCTAATATTCAGTCTCGCGTATACCCGTCGATTGTTTGACACTTACTTTCCTTTCTCTTTTTGGATACAGAAAAGCGGCGGTTCGTCCTGCAGTTTTCTCTGCAGGCGTGAACCGCCGCAATTTGCTTCAGACATTCTGGTTCGTCAAAAGTGGTGGAAAAAGTCTAAATCCTCCAGAACGTCTGGTAAGCACGAATGAATTACTTCGTCAGCAGACTCTTGTCGGGCGTCAGGCGCAGAGCCAGCTCTTTGGAAGCCAGATCTTTAGCCATTGCGTCAATCTCCTGCTGCGTTGTGTTCTTACTGGTTTTGAGCAGTTTTGCCAAGGCCAGCGTATCGGTGAAGGCTTTCTTGCCGGTATCGGAGTAGGATGCCAGTTTTGCGTTGATCGCATTGCCCTTATCAATCGCCGCATTCAGAAGCGTCCAGTCAAGTTCCGGTGTCGGCTCTTCGTCTTTGGTCCACTTCGCGTAAAGCGTGGTTTCGGCTGCCGGCTTCTCGGTTTCGAAGCTGAACGCATTCTGGCAATCCGCATCGGTATACCAGCCGCTGAACGTATAGCCTTCGCGTTCTGGATCAGCCGGTTTTTCAACAGGGGATCCGGCAACGTAGAGCGCTTCACTGCTCTGTTCGCCCTCAATCTGCGTATCGAAGGTTACACCGATAACCTGAATCTTGCTTTCGGCAGGTTTACTGTCAAGCGTTCCGGATTCTTCGCTGCCGTTGGCAGTAACGGTCCAGGTCCAGGTACCTTTGCGGGTCAGACCGGTCGGCATGGACGTTTCGCTTCCCGGCATTTCGAAATGCATGCCGTTTGGCATGGTGATGCCTACGGTGTAGCCATTTGCGTTTTCTACCGCATTCCAGCTGAGGGTAGCGCCCAGTACACCGTTTTCACGGGACGGCGTCGCCGTCAGTCCTGTTGGAGCCGGGAGCTTGCCGTCTGTGCTTTCGAATACGGCCAGGATCGAAGCGGTGTCGGCTGCGATCTGGTACGTGTATTCCGCATCCGTACTCAGTTCCGTTCCATCGGCTTTGGTCCAGCGAACGAAACGGGATCCTTCGGCTGCTTCCGCTTTGACGGTTACCCACTGACCGGCGGCCAGATCGCCTTCCAATGCAGTCACCGTTCCGGTTCCGCTGCAGGATGGATCAATTTGAGCGCTCAGATGGAGCGGGGTTTCCGCTTTCTTCGTCAGTTTGGCTTCAGCCCAGTCGGCATGCGAGTTGGAGTTTCCGTCCGCGCGGTTGGTAACGCGCAGCGTCAGCGTCTTCGTTCCGGCTGGAATATCCACGTCGATTTCGCCGTACTTCTTTTCACGCGTCTGGTTGTCGACCGAGCCAAGTTCTACACCGTCGGCCAGAACCGTAAACTTGACTTTCGGGCTGGCCGAAGCGGCTTCCTTGTCCAGTCCGACTTTGGAATAGAAGTGATCGAGTCCCTGCTTGCCGCTCAGATCGATATCGATATCTACATCTCCGCTCGCGGCAGAATGCGTACCGATCCCTTTGGCGAATGTAACATCTTTCGTTCCGTCAAAGAGGGTCAGCACATTGCCTTCCACACTGAGATCACGCTGCGGGTTGTGACCGGACCAGCCGGTTTCGGCTTTCGTCCAGGGCAGTTCCGATGCGTAATAGCCGTCGGCTGGCGTGAGGGTGAAGCTGTACGTCTTGGTCGCCGACGCATCGGGGCTGGTGACTTTGACTTTGATCTCGGTTGGATCTTCAGCCGAGCCGTTTGTATTCCAGGTTACGCTGCCGGTTCCGCTCTTAATCAGCGTGTCGCCCTTGAAGACTTCAACTTTCGCATTGGCGTTGGTCGCGGTGAAAGTGAACGGAATGAGCAGACCGAAATGCGAACCCGTATACGTGTCAACGGCTTGATCAAAGGTTTCGGTAAGGGACGCATTCGCTCCGAAATCCACGCCGCTCAGGCTGCAGTCTGCGTTTGTCGCTTTGTAGACGTTGACTTCGACATAGTTCGGCATCTGGAGTGCCTCGCTGTGGCAGACGACAATCACTTTATTCGGACCGTCCTTAAGGTCAATCATCGGGTTGTCGAGCTTCTTGCCATCGAGGAAGTATTCGATCGTGCTGCGCTTCGAATTCGCTTCGGCTTCGATAGCCGCGCTTGTGGCCGTGGAATCGACATCGACGCGAACCTTTCCGTCTTCTGGAATTGCGACTTCTGCACCGTTGACTATAAGGGTCTTGACCGACTGGTCGCCATCGCCGGAGCGGAATACCTGCAGACGGTAATCCTTAATCGTTCCGTCTTTAGCGGTAACGAAAATTTCGAACAGGTTGAAGCCGGCGTACAGTTTTACATCATCCGCCTTGGCATCGACCGGCTTGTTGTTGAAGCTGACTGTGACTTTGGCATCCGGTGCAAGGGCTGCGAAGTCATAGGAGATCGTCTCCTGATCTTCATCCGCGAACAGATACCAGTACTGACGGGAAAGCTCGAGACTGCTGAAGTCTTTTGCGTCAGCGACTTTGACCTGGGCTTTGCCAAGACGTGTTTCACTGCTTTCCTTGGTTGCTGCAGGATTTTCCACTTCCTGAGCGTTCTTAATGAGTACCGCAGCCGATTCTGCTGCTGGACCTACGATGCCGTTTTCAACGGTATAGGCGAGAACACGCAGATACTTTCCATTCAGTTTGTCATCGTAGTGCGCATTGTCGCCATGCAGGCCGGTCTCAACCGTCCACGGACCGTCTAAGCTGCCGGCGCTCTGCCATACGTAGGAAATCGAACCATTGGCACTGTCTGTATTTGCCGATGCATGGAGAGTCTGCGATTCTTCATCATCCGTAACCGAAACTGAAGTCGGTGCGGCAAGTTCAACTTTCCTTGTCAGGGCAAAGGCTTTGGTCTCGCCATTGCTGGTAATGGAAAGATCGCTGAACGTCGTTACCGGATGACTGTCGTTGTTTCCAGTCGCTGTGGCCAGAGCGATGGTTCTCTCACCGTCGAGGAAACTTGTGTCTGTATTGGAAGAAATCGTCTTGAAGGTAGTTCCGTCCGTACTGTAGGCGGCTGTGATCGTACTGCCGTCTCGACTGAGGCGATACCAGACATTATCTATGTGGGCCATGCTTGGAGCGGTATCTACATTGCCGTCATCCCAGTATTCAGCTGCACTCTGATTTACTTCGCGTATAAGCGCCATGACTTCTCGTTCATTACTTGTATTTGAACGGCTCTTTCGTTCCACGGAAATATAGTTGTCCGCATCTTTGAAAAGGTAGAGACCGCTCGCACCCCAGTAGCCGGAGCCCTGCGGCGCATTTGCTTTGACATCAATGGAGAAGTGCTCAGCATCAACGCCATCTGGGAGTTCAAACGTTACTACATGACCCGGAGTCTGCTGCTGATACAGACCAAAGTGCCAGTGAGCCATGCTCAGTCCGGATTCACCTGGAACAATACCCGAAGCGGAGGAGTCTGCGCTTGCTCGATGTGCGATCGTTACGCCATCGGCCAGTCCATAGGCTTCTTTTTCGATTTTTACCAGCGTGCTTGCACTCGCACTGCCCGTCGTCGCAGTAACAAGAACCAGACCGCTGGAAACGCCGCTCAGCACACCGGTGCTTTCATTGATCGTGGCTGCCGTTGTGGCCTGACCCGTAAAGGCGTCACAGACACTCCAGGCGATGCTTGCATTTTCATCCGAAGCCGTAGCGGTAAAGGTCGCGTTTTCTCCTGCTTTGACAGATTCTGCAGGCGTATTAATCGTTACGGTATGTTTCGCTTCTGTCTGTACCGCTGCGGTTGTTACTGGCGCAGACAGAGCCGAACCTTTTTTCTGATAGACTTTGGCGCGAATAAATTTGCCCGCCAGGCTGTTGCCGACCGCCGGCGTAGTTCCGGTCAGCGAATCGGCCGGTGTCCATGGACCGTCTTTGCTGTCAGCCTTTTCCCAGAGAACAGCAAGTCCGGTACCTGCACTCTGGCCTTCGGCGCTGACGGAAAGCGTCTTGCCGTTCAGTGCGCACGAAGCGGAAGTCAGAGCAGGAAGCGTATTTTCCTGTGTAAGCGCAATATTCTTCACCGTCTCGCCGCTCGTTACGGTGAGTCCGGAATAGGTAACAAACGGTACAGGCGAGACAGCGTTCGATCCAGCCGCCAGTGCAATCTTGAAGTCATCTCCAAGGAATGCGCCGTCTACCTGACCGATCTTGTTAAAGGTTTCGCCGTCCTTGCTGTAGTAGCCTTCGATCGTAGTGTCTTTCTTAACGATTCGATACCATACATCCGCAGCGGTGTTCAGGTTTTCACCGTCGCCTTCCGTGCCGCCATTCCACGTTTCCGCTGCATGTTGACTGACTTCGCGGACCATGGCCATGCGCTCGGAGACATTGCTCGAGCCGTCGCGGCTCTTCTTTTCTACTGAGACGTAATTGTCCTGATCCTTAAAGAGATACAGGCCGCTGTAGCCTCAGTTTCCGTTGCCGTCTGGCGTGCTGGCTTTTACTGTTACAGTAAAGTCTGTTTTATCGATACCTTCTGGTACTGCCGTTCCCAGCGTATGTGCAGCGGCCTGCTGCTGATACAGACCAACAGGAAGCAGAGGCATTTTGATCGTGCCGTCGCCATAAACGACACGCGACAGGTCCGAATCACTTTCGGCTGCGTGCAGAACGCTCAGCGCATCGCTCAGTTTGTATTCACGCGCACCATTGATCTGGATCAAGGTACTTGCGGAAGTGCCTGCAGCTTTTGCCGTTACGCGGACGATGGATGTTGCATTGCCGGCGGTAAGGGTGCCGTCTTCGGTAATGGTTGCCCCATCGGTTTCCTGTCCGGTAAAGGCGTCGCGAACGATCCAGGAAACTTTCGTTCCTTCTTCAGCACCGGTTACTGTGGCGCTCAGTTTGGCGGTTTCTCCGCCGTTGAGGACCGTTTTATTGCTGGATACGGCGATCGTCGCATCCGATGTGGACGCATCGCCGGTAACGGTGATGGTTTTGCTTCCCATCTCGAATTTACGGGTTCCGCTGATGACATAGCCGGTAATGGTGGCTTCACCTGGGCCTTCCGCAATCAGGTTGCCGGCGGCATCGGTGGAAATCACGGATGGATCTCTGGAAAGATAGTAGGCTTTGGCATCTTCCGGCAGGTTCTGGTTCAGAGACGCGCTGGTCTGGTCGGTGGATGTGACGTCAGCCGCATTTGTTCCTCCGCCAAAGTCAATGCCCGGGCGCAGCTGCGGATCATAGGTGTTGCCTTCAAATTTAATATTCGAGCAGCCGTTAAAGGAGAACAGGTTGGAAGTATACTTGTTCATTCCCATTGTGGCTGTCGGAACCATCGTATCGCCCACTGTCATCTCATCGCTTGTGGTTGTGAAACTGAGCGAAGAGAACGGCTGCGAGCGAAGAACGGTATTGTTCTTGAACGTGATGCCTTCGGTACTCTTAGCATCCAGTACTTTATGGCCTTCGGTATAGAACGTATTGTTTTCAATGTTGATGTTGTGATGAACCGGCTTGTCCTTGGAAACGTTCGGGTTAGTCGGATCAATGAAAATGTCCTGTGAGTTGCCGTTGATAAATGTGTTGTTATAGATGTTCACATTGGTCGAACGGCCAGATTCATACCAGGACTGACCGTCACAGGAAATGTAAATGCCCGCCATGTTCATGCGGTTGAACATGTTGTCATGAATCTGGACATTGCCGCGGGTCGTACAGAGAATTCCGCGCGTCGGCGAGGCGTCAAAGACGTTGTCATGAATGTCGACATCCGGCGTATAGGAAATGTTTTCGGTCAGGTAGTTGTTGGCGGTAATGCCATCGGGCACCGCCTCATCGAGCGTCAGGACGATGCGGCCCAGAGAACCGGTATTTTCTCCGATCCAGCCGCCTTTGCCATCCGGAGAGCTGACTGCCGTAACTGTACGGGTAGAATTGGCTACTGGCGCCATGCTTCCCTTTTCGGAGAACTCAATCTTGTCGCCGACAAAGTAGTTCGGAAAACCGGATGTCTCGTTATGCTGGTATTCCACGGTGACTTTGTTTCCATCTACGTTTGTGACTTTCAGAAATGTTCCATGCACGTTGATCGGGTCATCGTGCGGATTGTGGAACCGGGAGTTCTTGATCGTGATTTTTCCTTTGACACCGGAAATGTTGATGTCATCGGCACTTGAGGACGTTGCGCGTCCGGAGTTGTCCGGCGTATCGAAGATAACGCCGTCCAGCGTAATGTCTTCGCACATCTGCACGATGATGCCAAAACCGTGAACGTAGTTTTCTTCGATGTTCTGCAGGGTGACGTTTTTGGAATACGCCAGCGTTCCTGCGGTCTGATCGCGCAGCGTGTTGCGGGTTTGATAAACGCGGCCAGCCGGAATGTCCGGCATGGAAGAATAGTGGATCTTAAGCATGTGGTTTCCAAGATCTTCAATGCTTGAAGCACCGGAACGAGGATCCGAACTTCCGCGCCACGCATCGCCGCTTACCGCGTCAAAGCTCTGGGTATAGCTGTATGAGTTCGCCTGAGTCCAGTACGGCTGACCGGTATAGGGCGATTTGTCTGAACTCCAGTTGATGTTCGTTCCATCCAGAGTGTAGGTCAGACTTTCCGGAATGTGGTACGTGATCGTTTTTGCAGCCTGGTCCACCACAACCGCAGTCATTTCCAGACAGGTTGGTGCCGCGTAATCGATACTGAAGTTTTTGAATACGACATTTTCCGAAGAAATCGACGCATACGGCGTCATCTTGCCGTGGTAAACAAAACGGGAACCGTTGCCGTCGATGGTAACGTTCTGCATGTCTTCAATACAGATTCCGATGGTGCGCTGCGATGCGCTGGTATTCGCACCGGTTGTGTTGGACAGGTAGAGCAGTTTTTTCGTGGCCTTGTCCGGGTAGAAATTGTATTCGCCCTTTGGAAAAGAAAGCGTGACAGACTCGCCTGCATCCGTCTTTTCCTTGGCCGCAGCAATGGCCTCGATGATGGCAGGGGAACTGTCCTTGTATCCGGACGGATCCGCACCGTATTCCGTGACGTCAATAACTTCGCCGGTCAGTGCGTCATCCTGCCCGGCTCTGGCTTCGTTGGCTACGGCCGGGATGGTCGTCGTTAACAGCGGACTGGCGCCGAGCAGCAGCGAAAGAAACGCGCTGGTCAGCTTAGCAGCTTTTTTCATTTTTACTCCTTCTTTTTTCTCCGGTTTTCGACATTCAAATCCATATTCTTTTGCGGTTTTCTCTGTATTTTGCCCGAACAGAGACTGCCTGAAAAAGAAAAAAACAGCCCGAATACTTTTTCAATATGAATAGACATGTCTGCCAAAAACGCTGGATTTTGTTCATTCTTGATTTACATCTTAGGGAAAGTGGAATGATATCCTTTACATTTTAACCAATGCTGTTCACTTAAGCTTCACAAGCTCACTTACAAATCAGGTTAGTTCC
>NZ_CAPAEZ010000095.1:0-7547 GCF_948576815.1 uncultured Allobaculum sp. | reverse complement strand
CGTATCTAATATTCAGTCTCGCGTATACCCGTCGATTGTTTGACACTTACAAAGCGGAAATATGAATTGTGATACCATAAAACCATGAGTACGTTTGAACAGCTTACGCAGTATGGACATGCCCATCAGATCCCGATTCTGATGGACGAGTCGATGGAATGGCTGGAGAAAATTCTTCTGGAATACCGTCCTTCGACCTTTCTTGAAATTGGAACCGCCATTGGCCGAACTTCCATTGAAGCGGCCCGCATTCTCCCCGATCTTCAGGTCATGACGATTGAGCGGGATCCTGAAATGGCCGCCCAGGCCAGGAAAAACATCGAAGCCAGTGAACAGAAAGATCGCATTACCTTTATTGAAGGCGACGCCCGATATGTCGATCTGAGCGGCCAGACATTTGATCTGATTTTTATCGATGCTGCCAAAAGCCAGTACAGACGCTTTTTTGAGAAATACAGTCCGCTGCTTTCCGAGAATGGTCTGATCATTACCGACAACATGTTTTTCCATGGCCTGGTCGAACATCCGGAACGAACGCATAATCGACATACGAAAGGTCTGATTCGAAGACTTCGGGCGTACTGGGAGTTTCTTGAAACCAACGAGGAGTTTGAAACGACCATTCTGAACATCGGGGATGGTCTCGCTCTCACAAGGAGGAAACATGCTTAAATTCTTATTGAAAACTGGTGCCGTCGCCGCAGCAGCCGGGCTTGTACTCGGTCTGATTAAGAAATACGAAGACGACCGCGCTATGGACGAGGAAGACTGGGATTACGAAATCCAGAAAACTCCGGAAACCGACGCAGATGACGCAGCGAAGGAAACGCCGACGGATACCGCAGAAGTAAAATCTGCACCGGAAGAGACCGCCAAGCCAGAACCGGCAGAAGAGAGCACAGACGAAGAACAGTCTCTTCCTGCCATTCTTCCCGAAGAAGAACCCGTACCGGTTACAGACGAATCCGTAACGGCTGAAACGACGACACCGGAACACGAATCCGAAACGCCAGCGGAAAACAAGCCGAAATCCACTGAAGAATAAAGTCTCTTCCTCTTATGAGGAAAAGAAAGCAGGCTGCTGTACAGCTTCCGATTAGAGCTGTCCAAAATCCGCCTGAAGAAAGAAGGGTAAATCATGAAAGGTCTCAACAGGTTTCTGAAATTTGTGGCCGCTCTGGCGGCGATCGCCGCTGCCGTCGCAGCCATTGTGTATTTCTTCGAACGGCGCAACCGTGAGATGGAAGAGCTAGACGCCTATCTGATGGGCGATGATCCAACGTCCTCTTCCACCGATTTCGTTTCCTCGAATACAGATGCTGCACCGGATTATCTGAAAGAAGACTTTGAACAGCTGGGCACGCTCGATCAGGGCGAAATCATTAACGTATCCCTGATGGCAAGCCCCAACGATGTACAGGCTGTCCAGGAACAGCTGGCCGCAGCCGGGTATTCGAGCACATACGATCACGAAGGCATGATTCTCGACATTACGCTCAGCGGTCCGAAAGACGAACAGGAAATTCAGGAGTTCGTTGAGGAACTCGAAAAGATTTTAAGCAGCCGCAGCGTCGAGTATATCGGCTACGCCCTCGAATAATCTGAAAAAAGGATCAGATCCAATTCAACAGAAACAAGGCTCTCGCAACGGACGAACCAGCCCGGAAAGCGAGAGCCTTTTTGTATGCGGATGATCTGTTCTCAAATTCGTATCCCAAAAGCAAACATCTGCAGACGGGCGTTTCCAACAGAAAGAAAGAAATGGATCTTGACAAATTCTAATCCTTTAAAATACACGGCGAATATAAAATAAAACACGTGTACGAATCGCCAAACGGACTGAACTGAATCAAAAAAAGAGGAAAGTGCTTTCAAAAAACATTGAATCGACACCGTGAAGACCAATATAATCTAAGTGATTCATTCTGCCCGAACCGGCAGAAGAGGAAAGAGAAAGGATTGAAACAGTATGAATAAGAGAAGACTGACTGCTCAGCTCCTCTCTGGTGTTTTAGCCGCGCAGGCTTTCCTGGCTGCGACTCCGATTGCTGCTCAGGGCGAACGAGCCAGCGATCTGAAGCCAAACGATTCCGTTACACAGGATCCTGCCGCTTCTAAATTCACAGGGATGGAGTGGAGCGGTACCGATTACACCGTCGATGGCAAGACTGAAAACTATGTCGACACCTTTGGCGTGAATCGGGAAGATGCTTCGACCATGATCGTTCCGTTCCAGGACGACGCATCCGCACGAAAAAGTGCCTTTGAATACAAGGCCAGAGAAAATTCGGACTACATGCAGATGCTGACAGGAGACAACGAGACATGGCAGCTCAATGTGGTTCAGAATCCGGAAGCCGCCGAAAAATTTGAAGGCGCAAACGGGTTCACCAGTAAAGAGTTCTCCAATGATGCATGGAAAGACGTTACGATCCCCTGTTCCTGGACGATGCAGGGTTTTGATTTCTCCATTTACACCAACCAGACCATTCCATGGCAGACCAAATACGGCGACAGCACCTCGCCAAACCTGGCGCCTGCCGCTCCGACCCACTACAATCCGGTCGGCATGTACCGCAAAAACTTCACACTCAAAAAAGGCATGCTCGATGACAGCCGCCGCGTGTACATTAACTTCCAGGGCGTTGAGTCTGCGTATTACGTGTATGTCAACGGCCATGAAGTCGGCTATTCCGAAGATACTTTCTCGCCGCACAAATTTGATATCACCGATTACCTGCAGGAAGGCGATAACTTCCTGGCGGTTAAAGTTCTGAAATTTTCCGACGCCGTATGGATGGAAGACCAGGACATGATTTATGACGGCGGTATTTTCCGCGACGTCTTCCTGACTTCCGCACCGCTCGCCCAGATCAAGGACTACAAAGTGGAAACCGATCTCGATTCGACGTACACCAACGCCGATCTGAAAGTGAAGATGGAAGTCCGCAACCTTTCGACTTCCAATCTTGAAAACTGGAGCGTGGATCTGGCCGTTTATGACGAAGACGGCACAAATATCCAGGCCAATGCCACAGATATCAGTCAGGCTGTATCCGTCAACGCCGGCGAGGAAGGCATCGTTCAGATTACTTCCCGCGTCAACAATCCAAAACTCTGGAGTTCCGAACATCCAAACCTGTATGCACTCGTTCTGCATCTGAAAGATGCCGACGGAAATGTTGTCGAAACGCTGTCCACACAGCTTGGTTTCCGCGAAATCGAATACACGCATACCCAGACCGATGACGATGGCTGGACCACCACGACGAAGTGGGATCCAATCAAGATCAACGGTGAAAATCTGCTGCTCAAAGGTACCGACCGTCACGACTCCGATCCGGTTTACGGCAAAGCCACCCCGATGAAATCGGTGGAAGCCGATCTGAGCCTGATGAAGCAGAACAACATCAACGCGATCCGTACCTCTCACTATTCCAACGACGACTACCTGTACTGGCTGGCTAACCGCTGGGGCCTGTACATCATGGCCGAAACAAACGTGGAATCCCACTGCTTCATGTCCGACGGCTGGCTGGGCGGCGAGTCTGGCATTGCCTCGCGCTACAAAGCAAAATTCTACAACGTCATCATGGACCGTGAAGAAACGGCGTTTGAACGTCTGAAAAACAATCCGTCCGTCGTGATGTGGTCTTTAGGAAACGAAACTGCACGACCGTATAAACTCGACGACGGCAACTACGTCTTCCGCGATGCGATGCGCTATTTCAAGGAAGAAGACCCGACCCGTCCGGTTCTGTTTGAATCGTTCGGCCCTGACATGGGCGGCGATCTGCACGGCGAACAGTATACTGGCGTAGACGGCATTAAGTACTATGCCGGCGAAGGCAAGATTCCTTACGTTCTGACCGAGTACGTTCACTCGATGGGCAACTCGACCGGACACATTTCCGACTACTGGGATGTCATCCGCTCCGCAGACAACATGGCCGGCGCCTTTGTCTGGGACTGGGTAGACCAGTCGCGCTACAAGAGCCTCAGCGACTTCTTCGCTGGCTGGAACTTCAAGGAAGCCCAGCATAACCTCACCGGTACAGCCGAAGGTGAACGGAAGGATCTGCAGACCGGCCTGGACGGCAGCAAAACCCTCAACGGCGGCGCAGCCTTCAGCGGCTACCTTCTGATCGACCAGAACGATAAGATCGATGAAACCCTCAGCGGCGCGGACCGTACGTTCACGCTCGAAGTCAACGTGAAGCCAAAATCCGTGGCCAGCGATGATGTGTATCTGACCAAGGGCGACTCGCAGGTAGCGCTCAAGACGAACAAGTCCAACCAGATTGAGTTCTACGTTTACGACAGTACCTGGAGAAGCGTAACCTGGCCGATCCCGGAAAACTGGGCCAACAACTGGCAGCATCTGACCGTGACCTACGATAAGGGCACCGTAAATCTGTACATCAACGGAGAAAAATACGGCGACACCAAGTCCACAGGCAACATCACCATCAAAAACACCAGTTACCAGCTGGGCGTAGGCGCACAGACCGAAGTCAATCTGCGCCGCGTCAACGGCGACATTTCCATTGCCCGCATTTATAACAAGGCCCTCACGGCGGACGAAGTCAGAGGCCAGCACTCCGCAGAGCCGGCCATCGGCAAAGGCGATGACTCTGTAGTCCTCTGGGTTGACTATGCGGACAAGGAAACCACACAGCTGACTGATAAGGATACGAGTGTCTGGGATTACTACAGTACCGAAGGCGCGCATGCCGGCATTTATCCAGAGGAAGCCGAAGGACACTTCCTGGCGTACGGAGGCGACTGGGGCGATGTTCCAAACGACAACTCCTTCTGCGCCAACGGTCTGGTTTCCGCCAACCGCGACCCGCAGCCGGAACTGAACGAAGTCAAATTCCAGTACCAGAACCTTTGGTTCACCGCGACGGAAATGCAGCTGCTGTCCAAGAAAGTCACCGTCTACAACGAAAACAACTTCGCTAACTTCAACGAATACGATGTGGAATGGGAAGTTCTTGAAGACGGCAAAGTCGTTAAGAGCGGAACGGTAGTTACACCAAGCATTGAAGGACGCGAAACGCAGGAAATTTCCGTTCCGTATGAACTCCCAGAGCTCAAGGACGGATGCGAATATCTGCTCAACGTACGTGCAAAACTGAAAAACGACACCGACTGGGCCAAAGCCGGCCACGAACTGTCTTACGCGCAGTTTGTTCTGCCAACCGACCAGGCACAGTATCAGGCAGCAGCCAATACGAACCCGGTAACGGTTACTCCGGACGATACCAAATTCACCGTTACTGGAAACGGCTTCTCCTTTGATATCGATAAGACGAGCGGTCAGATGCTCAACTACGTTTACGGCGATGACACTGTCATTAAGGAAGGTCCAAAACCGAACTTCTGGCGCTGCCTGACCGAAAACGATGAGCGCGAAGGCGATTCCATCTTCGACCACAACTGGAGAAATGCCATGAATAACGCCACAGCGGAAGTAACAGCTGTTGTGGAAAACGGCAAGAACGTCATTACCGCCGTTCTGACTCTGCCAAGCGCGCAGGATGCGAAAGTGACCATCGTCTACACGATCGACGGCAGCGGTGCCGTAACGATGCACATGAAGAGCGATGCGACAAACACCACCATGGGCAACTACATCATGGTCGGCTCGAACATGATTCTTCCGGAAGGATACGAAAACGTCAGCTGGTATGCGGACGGACCGGATGAAACGCTCCTTGACCGTATGACATCCGCTCGTGCGACAACCTTCTCCAAGACCGTTTCGGAAAACTTCTACCCGTACATCAAAGTCGATGACACCGGTATGTATCCAGGCACCCGCTGGATGCGCGTCTCCTCGACAAACAGCGATACCGACCTGCTCGTTGTCGCTAAGAACACCGTTCAGACCAGTGCTCTGCACTTCACCCCAGAACAGATGAACGCAGCCAGCCATCCGTACGAACTGACACCGATGAAGGATACCGTAATCGGCATCAACTACGGATCCAAGGGTACCGGCGGCGCCACCTGCGGGGAAGGCACCCGCGCAGAATACCGTCTGCCAAACCAGGTTTACGAGTGGGAATTCACTCTGGTTCCAGTCGCAAAAACCAAAGAAGACATTTCTACCGAATACCATACGTTCCACAACGCACAGATTCTGACCACCGAAGATATCGTTGAGAACGCCGCAGACGCGATGAACGAAAAGATCACCGCGTTCCTGCCGGCTCAGGCTTCTCAGCTTGACGAGGCTAAGGCGCTCAAAGCGGAATACGACGCTCTGCCAGATTCTGTAAAAGCGAAGATCACCGAAGACAACAAGACCAAAGTCAGCGGAATCGTTGCGGAAGTCGAAGCCTTCGTAGGCAAAATCAGCGTTCTGAAAGACCAGTCAAAAAACCATCTCGACGTACCTCTGGAAGATACGATGAAATTCGCGCGTGAAGCCGACGGCACCGAAGCCTTTGGCGGCTACGCGTATCTCGGTCACAACGACGTGATTGCTCCTGTCTTTGCGGCAGGCAAATCCTGGACGATGGAAACCGTGATTATTCCGACAACCATGTCCGGACAGAAAACTCTGCTTTCCAAAGGCGACTATCTGACCACGCTCCGTCAGCAGAATGCCAACCTCTCCTTCCACATTTCCAACGGAAGCAGCTGGTATGCGACGGACACAAACGACAGCACCGCTTTCACCAGCGAAGAACAGGCAAATTTCGTCGGCAAGCAGCACCGCATTACCGCGATGTATGACTACACGGAAGGAACGCTCTCCATCTACTACGATGGCGAACTCCATACGACAAAGAATGTCGGCCAGGTAGACATCGCAAGCTCGGTAAACGAAGCCCAGCAGCTTTGCATCGGCATCGACCCGCAGAACACGGATCGTATCGGCGATGCGAAGTACGTCTCTGTTCGTCTCTTCAATAAGGCTCTGAGCGCTGATGAAGCGAAAACCGGCCTTACTGCAGACAATGAGAGTACCGTTCTCTGGCTTGATGCCAGCAAGCGTGCTTCGCTCGATGTGGATCTGAGCTATCTCGAACTTGCAGCCGGCAAAGCTGCAGAAGCTAACGCGCATGCAATGGACTACAAGGAAATTTCCAATGCAGTCAAGAACGCAGCCGCAACGGTTTCTGACCTGCGCAGCCAGGTTCTGGCTGGAACCGCTACGCAGCAGATGATCAACGAGAAAGCCGCTGAAATCAACAACGCGGTACTCGCTCTTCGTCTCAAACCTGTCGCTTCCAAGCTCGAAGATCTCGACTAAGCGCAGCAGCACAGCGGCCAGATGGCTAGTCCGCCTGAATGCTTATGACGATGACGTCGTGATTCCCACGTAAAGCGCGCGGATCCTGGCTATAAACCGCCTAAGCTATGCAAGTACAAGTCATTCCAGCTCAATTGACCTCTATGAAGCTCTGTATGCCCCTTTTCAGGGACATATGGGGCTTCTTTTTGTCGGCCAGCCTGGAAACGCCGGACACACGGTTTTAAAAGTAAGCGTCAAATAAAAGACGGGTATTTTCTCGACCGCCTCCTTGGGATAA
>NZ_CAPAEZ010000094.1:0-7601 GCF_948576815.1 uncultured Allobaculum sp. | reverse complement strand
AAGGCAAAGATAGGAAGCTGCCAGACAAAATGAAATCCCCGAAGGATAAAGGAGAGATCCAATATCTTTCGGGGATTTTTTTGCTGTCTGGAAATTTGTTCGAGAAATTTGCGTATTGAAAAATTTGTTTTTCGATTCGTCGGATGCCTGCCCGAACACCAGGCGATCCTGTTTTCTGTCGAAACGATTGGAATTTTTACAGGATTCGCAAAGAACCTTTTAAATCTGGAGTTTTACGTATCTCTTAACAGAACTTTCGGGAGTCTTAGAAAGCACATACCAAAAACGGAGCGTGAGTCTTTATAGTCAGCCGTTTTGAAGGTTCACCCCCTGAAAAAACGGTTTCTGTCGAATGGATAAAATCTATGTACCGAAATACGAAACGCCTGCTTTAGCAAAACAATCGTATTTCCGTATCGGACGCAAACTTTGTACGAAAGATGCGCCAAAGAAATTTGCGAGGAAATGGAAGAAGGAAGGAAATGGAAAAACCAAATGTATTTGTACCCCTGGGCGGGGCACAGTCTGTTGGCGACAGCTGCTATTTTGTCCGTATGAATGGTGTGAACATCCTTCTGGATGCGGGAGCTGCAGTTCATGAGGGGCAGATTGAATATCCAGATTATGAATACCTCCTTCGGGCTGGCATTCTGGAAAGCTTCAGCGAAATCAATCTGATTCTGATTTCCCATGCCCACCTGGATCATTGCCGTGGTTTGCCTGTGCTGACCAATCTGGCAAAAAATGCGGAAATCTGGACGACAGAAACGACATGGAAACTGGTTGAGCTCCAGCTCCAAAGGGGATTTCATCGGGATCTGCATGCTTCCAATCTATGGGTGACGCGGATACAGGAGCGAGTAGAATTTCTGGATTTCATGCAGGAACGAAGTTTTGCCGATCTGAAGATCACGTGCCTCCAGGCTGGCCATATTCCAGGAGCTGCCATGTTCTGGATCCAGAGCCGGAATAGCTCTCTGCTGTATACCGGCGATTACAGTCTGAACCAAATGCCGCTTACTGGGTCCGCCATTTTGCCCGAAGATATCCATCCGGATGCGCTGATTCTTTGCGGTCTGCATGCACTGGATGAATACAGGTGTACCCGCTCCGGTCTTTCTGGTCTGCTGGGCGCAATTCAAAGCCATATTGATGCCGGCGAGGCAGTGAACTGCCTGATTGGGCAGCTCTCCAAAGGGGTAGAGTTTCTCAAAATTATTCTCGATGAAATCGATGGTCTGGAGAACATCTATCTCGATACACGGGTTATGGATACCGTTCATGCGCTCGAGCAGAGCGGGATTCCGATACTGGATAAAAAATGCCGGATGCTGGCGGGGGAAGGAGATGACGTTTTCGATGCGCCGCATACCATAACGATTGCCTCCGATTTGCGCTGTTTCCCGTTATACATCGATCCGTGGATAGTGGATTTCACGCTGCATGAGTCATATCTCCAGATGAAGGAAATTCTAGAGAGGCTCAATGCCGTACAGGTGTTTATCGTTCACTGCGATCCCCGGCGACAGAGCGGCCGGCCGATTGATCAGCGCCTTCTCAATGAAGGCAGATGCTTCTCGCAAATCGAAATGCCGCAAAAGAAGGAGATTTTCCTTCTGCCGTTTCAGCCCGCATCCTGCTGAAAAGCTGAGAGGAGGTTTCGATCAAGGCGATCGATCTAATTTGAACAGAGCTGATTTTGTCATATCCCGTCCGAGCAGAGCCGTTCAATTCAGCTCGATCAGACTTTGACCGTATCTCGGTTGGAATATTGCCCAAACGCAGAAGTTTGTATGGAAAGAAATTCAGGAAATGAAATTCAGGAAATGAAATTCAGGAAAAGAGATTCAGGAAAAGAGATTCAGGAAAGGAAAGCCAAATGAGTGACCACAGAAAAACATCCCGCCGCCCGCATAGAAATGTGCCCCGACAGGACGAAAAAAGAGAAGACGTAAAGCCAAAAAAGAAACCCGTCGAAAAGGAGGGAGAAAAGGCAGCTCGATCCTCACGACAGACTAGACCGGAGACGAATGCGAAAACGAAATCCTGCCCGAAAAACGAAACCAGAAATCAGGAGAAATCTGAGGGCAATCCAGAAAAGCGAAACGCAGCATCTTCCGCAGTTCGACCTGGCTCTGAGGCGACAGCCGCTTCGCCTACGGTGCAGGATCAGGTGATCGATAAGCTGCACGAAAAGATTCAAAACCGTCATACCAAAAAGAGAGTCCGTCAGGAGATCAGCAACGAAAACTGCATGCTCATGGTCTGCCTGCAAAACCCCGGACTGAGTCCGATGCAGATGGTTGAACGGGTGAATACGTATTACGGAACGATGGTTCGCTACGATGACGTCCTGGAGTTTTTCCGGGTGCAGAAAATCAATCGGCCAGAAGTTCGCATCGCGATTTTTACGCAGGCAAAACAGAGCGCATCGCTTCTTGAACAGGCTATGAAAAACGATTTGTCCGCTCTCAATCAGTTCGAAGAAGAAATGAAAAGCCGTTCGAAAGAATTTGGCATTCATCGACAGTTCTTCTCTCGCATCCTGCTGACGACCTTCTTCCAGAACAATCCAGCCTTTCATAAATATGGCGATGAAGAAGATGTCGCCCTGATGGGCAATACGCTGCAGTTTTATACCCTGCTGGATTTGATCGATTCCATTCGACAGGCCATCGAAAATCAGGAAGAGGTCGAAAGCGCAGAAGAAAAAACGCTGAAAACCGTACCGGTTCGCGAACTGGAAAAAGCCAGCCAGAGAATTCGCGAGCTGGAAAGCGCGCTCGAGAGAACCGGCTATCTTCTTTCCGATTTGCAGGATGAATTCGACGCCCAGCTCGAACAGAACAAGATTCGGGAAATCGTCGAGTTTTTCTCGCAGCTCAATTCGGAAAAATACGGCTTTTTGCTGGATGAACTGCTGGCCCTGCAAAAAGGCGTCAGCCGTCTTCGTAAGCAGAAGTACGAAACGCCGCCCGAAATCAGCGGCGTTCTGATCCTCGTTCGAAAACTGATCCAGTTTGTTCAGGACAGTCACATTAATCCGATGTTCCGCCTCGATCAGGTGCTCGAAATTACCGCGTCTCAGGCCGAGGAAATGGACTACGAAGGCGATCCGTTTCTCGACAATACGATGCTACGGAAAGTCCAGGTGCTTTCCCCCGGATGGATTTATCAGGATAAGGAAATTCAGATTTCAAGACCAAAAGTGAGGGAAATGAAATGACAAATCAGGCGAATGAACTTTGTGTCGGCATCGATCTGGGTACGACCAACTCTGTAATTGCGTTTACCAATACGCGTCCAAACGGCGATCTCGTCAGCCGGGTCTTCTCGGCCAGACGAAGCAACGATGTGTATTATGTGGCCGGTTCCGGGCAGTCGGTTTCCACCGTTCTGGAACCGACGCTGCCCAGCGTTGTGTACTATTCGATGGAAAGCGGCTATCAGCCAATAGTCGGCAACTTTGCCCGTCATCAGTATGCGATTCGTCCGCATCTGGTGGCGCGTTCCATCAAAAGCCAGATGGGACAGCCCAGAGTCACCGGGCTTTCTCCGGATGTTCCGGATGAGACGCCGGCTAAAATTTCCAGCCGGATTCTCAAGCATCTGATCGCGGATATGTCCCGCAAATTCCGCACGCCGATCGAAGAAGCGATTATTACCGTTCCGGCTAGCTTTGATGCCATCATGTGCGAAGCCACACGAGAAGCCGCAAGGCTCGCTGGACTTCGGATTTATCAGGAAGACGGCAGTGAAATGCCGATTCTGCTCTCGGAGCCCAACGCGGTGATTTACGATCTCATCAACCAGATTCGAAACGGGGAAGTACCCTCCTCGCTTCTCGATGTTTCTTCGAAAAAGCGCGTTCTGGTCTTTGATCTGGGCGGCGGCACGCTGGATGTTTCCCTGCATGAAATTGAGCAGGATGCGCAAAGCGGTTCGCTGATGGTGGATGAAGTCGCCACCAACCGCTACACCCGCCTGGGCGGCGATGATTTTGATCGTCTTATTGCGGACGCGATGTATCAGCGTCTCTATACGCAGTATCACAAGCATCCGGAAATCCAGAATAAAATTGTGCAGCTGAAAGAGCAGATTTATCCGCAGCTGCTTGATAAGGCGGAAGGCTTAAAGCTTTCCGTGAGCATGGCGCAGGAAGATGTGCTGGGCAGCGGCTGGGGCGATGATGAGGAAGAGGATCTGTATCCGGTCGGCGGTCGAATCAGCACCCTGGGCTACGCGTATGATGATTCCTTCACCAGGGAAGAAATAGAAGAGATCCTTTCTCCGCTTATGGGAAAGGATCTGACGATCGATCAGTATCAGAATATGGATACGATCGAAAATACGAAAAATATAATTTACCCCATTCTGGATGTTTTAAACAAAGCGTCCAGAGATACAGAAGGACCGGTTCCGGTCGATGCAGTCGTGCTGAATGGCGGCATGTCCAAGTTTTATCTGATCGAATCCCGTCTGGAAGAGTTTTTCGGCTTTAAGCCGATTACCGCAGTGGATCCCGATCAGTCGGTCGCCCGCGGTGCCGCGATTTATCATTATCTGCTGAAGCACAATCAGATCGCGAAGGGAAAAGGCCAGGTCGAACAGCTGCAGGAAGAAGGACTCGATCGAAAGGAAACGCTCGGATCCAATCCAGCCGATCCATCGGGTTCCAATGGCTTCGGAGCTTCTGCTGATTCTGAAAATGTGCAGGACGTTTCAAATATGACCTGGACAAATTCTGGCTCTTCGTCCACAGGTCAAAGCCTGAACGCTTCGGCTGGGTCAGAGCGGACTGCCGGTTTTCGGATTCGCCAGACCAGCATTCTCAATGAGAGTCTGTATTTGCAGGGGCAGAATGACATTCATCGAAAAATCATTGAAGCCGGGACAAAGCTTCCGCATGAATCCGCTGTTTTAAACGGATTCATGATTCGAGCCGGTCAGAACAAGATCGCCATTCCGATTGAACATCGAAGCTACGATGGTTCGTATCGAATCATCGCCAACGGCGTCGTGAATCTGAACACGGTGTATGAGCAGAATTTGCACGTGCGTCTGCAGATGAATCTTTCCAGCTCAAAAATCCTTTCCCTTCGTGCCTGGATTGTCGAAAATTCAGACAGCGAGGACGTGCTGGAAGAAGTTTCAGCACAGCTTTCCGTCTCTGGCGTAGGCCGTTCGGAACCGAAGGGGGCCCCGAAAATGCTTCCAAGTCTGATTTTCCAGAACACCCCAAGAAAAGTATCGACGGGCAATATGCAGGGAACAGGAACGGTGGATGTTTCCCGGCTTCTTCGAAACATGGAACGGGCTCTGGAATCTATGGATCGAGTGACCCATCCTGTACAGCGCGGAGAAAAAGTGAAAGAAGCCGCGCGGATCGGCAATCAGATTGCATCCTGCGCCAATAAGAAGGAAGCTGCATTTCCAGTTTTGGCCCTTCTGAAAAACACGACCAACGGTTTTCTGCGTGAACGGCTGTTCATTATCGCACGAAAGCTTGCTCCGTTCTGGACCGAACGGCAGACCGGCGAACTGGTGAAGATTGCCAAAGTTTACCTGACCAGTTCTCAATCGTATGGCCCAAAAACACTCAATCGCAATGGAGCGAATATTGAAGCCATTCATACGATCAGCGCATGCGGCAAACCGAAGGATGCGCTGGATATTCTGGGAATGGGCTACGAACAGCAGTATCGCAATCCTCTGCTTAACCTTTGCGGTAAGCAGCAGGTCGCCATCGACTGGATCAGCCGCTGCTTCTTAGAAGATGCGGATGCGGTATTCCTTCGCAAGCCCTGCAAGATCAGCGAAAGCACGCGTGCTCTGGGCAATGCGCTGCGCTTAAGTTCCGGACAGCGTGTAGCCATGTCTTCCCGAGACTTTTATATGGAAAAGCTCATCGCTCTGCTGCAGTCCGGATCGCTGTTTGACTTTGAAGTCGACAGCTGTCTGGTTGCGCTGGGCAGTATCGGCGATCAGCGCTTTGCGGACAATACGGTGGACGAAAAAATGCTCGAACGGGCACGCAGCTGCATTTCCAGAGTTCCGGACATTTATATCGACGTCCTCGCCACGCGTTTTGACCGCGCCAGAGAAGTCGTTGACATGCTTCTTTCCGGTCAGAAACTGGAGGCGGATCAGGAAGCGTATCTTCTGGTTATGCTGGAAGGAAACGACTAGCTCTTCAGGTCGTATGCACGTCAGACCAGATTTCACCGATCAGCAGAAGAACAGAGGAATACGATAGAAGAATGGAAGAACAATACCCAGAGATTCAAAGCTTCTTCATAAATCCATAAACCCATGAACGCCTGGACTTTACGAACATCGAGAAGATCCAGGCGCTTTTTTACCCTCGATTCCTGGCGCATGGGAAACAGTGTGGATTTGTTGTTTATGATAAACGACTAAAAACATTCGATAAACGATAAATATAGAATGTAAAACGTTAAAAATCATGGTATACTCTAGCCATCAAACAGGAGGAATTCCGTATGGAAAAACTGTATGCCAGTCCCGCTTTTCAAAAAATCGCCATTGTTCTGATGAAAGTGATCGAAATTCTTTACTGGATCGGATCGATCGGCATGCTGCTTCTCATGCTTTACGGTCTGTTCAATCTAAGTGCTCTGCCTGAGCTTGCTGCAGACCTTCGATCCTCCGGTCAGGATCTTGTGATCGGTAGCTACTCGCTCGAAATGAATACCGATACGGCTGCGTTGGCAAACCAGGATCTTGTTCTGTTTCTGTTTGCGTGCATGCTGATGATGACCATGATCGCGATGATTTTTCGCAATCTCTATCTGATCTTCCGGCGGTCCGAATCCGGTACGCCGTTTGATTCGGATTCCATTCGCATGATGGGCGAAATTGGGATTTTCTCGATTCTGATTCCCGTTATCGGTCTGCTCTTCAGCGTCATTTTGCGCATCCTTCATTTCTTTACTTCCGGTACAGCGGTCATGACGGTGTACATGGACGGTATCATTCTTGGCATCATCGTCTTCTTCATTGCCGGCTTCTTTGTTCGAGGCCATCAGCTTGAAGAAGATGTAGACGGACTGATTTAGTCTGGATTTTTGTTAGACTGAATAGAGAAAACGAGTCAGAAACAGCTATGGGAAAAATCATTCTTCATCTTGACCGGGTGATGCTCGAGAGGCATATGAGCCTGAATGAACTTGCCAGCCAGGTCGGCATTACCAACGTCAACTTATCCAAAATCAAAAACAATAAAGTCAATGCGATTCGCTTCAGCACACTCGAAGGGATTTGCAGAGCGCTGAACTGTACGCCCGGCGATCTTCTCGAATACGTACCCGATGAATCTGACGAAGCGAAACCCAAAGAGATATCGGAAGAGTAATCCGAAAGAGTAATCCGAAAGATCCATGAGAGGGTGCAATCTGCAGGAAACACGGCTTCGTGTTCCGAATGGAAATGAGATCGTCGACAGGGTTGAGCAGGATCGCCTGCATACCTGTTGTCGGGCAGCTGCTTTCCGTCAAAAATGCATAAATAAAAAACGGATGGAAAAGAGGCTGCTGAAAAAGTCCCGTTTTTTGAAGTATAAAATCCGTGAAATAAAATTA
>NZ_CAPAEZ010000093.1:0-7972 GCF_948576815.1 uncultured Allobaculum sp. | reverse complement strand
AGCGTATCTAATATTCAGTCTCGCGTATACCCGTCGATTGTTTGACACTTACGGTGAAAAAGTGTTAAAGGATGATAATATCAACCAACTAGTATAATAAGAAGTGGAAAAACATCATAGAACACCATCAGAAGGCGATTTGGAAAGAAATTTTTGACCGTTAGATACGAACGTATCTGCCCCGATCCGTTTACGTATCGAGGCAAAAAAATTTCGGTATTTAGATCGCCTGCTGGAAAAGAGGAATATTTATCATGCATTCTATCGTTTTGGCCGGAGGCTGTTTCTGGAGCGTAGAAGCCTTCTTTCGCCAGTTTCGCCCGCTGCACACGCAAGTCGGGTATGTAAACGGTCCTGGAGAACATCCAATCTACCGGGATGTCTGCGAGGGAAGCGGACATACCGAAGGCATTCGCATTGAATACCCGGACTGTATTGAGCTGCCTCAGATTCTGGCTTCCTATTTTTCCATTGTCGATCCGGTCAGTCTGAACCGGCAGGGAAACGATATCGGCATCAACTACCGTACCGGCATTTATACGAACGATCCAAAGGAAGCGGCAATCGCGAAGGGCATGCTGGAAGACTTGCAGAGGCATTATTCCAAACCCATTCAGATTGAGGTAGAACCGCTCAATAACTTCTGCCCGGCAGAAGAGGAACACCAGAATTATCTCGGTCGCAATCCCGGCGGCTATTGCCATATTCCTAGATCGCTTTTGCATGGATGCAGACTGTTTACCATGCGCGAGCTTCGCGAGGAATATCCATCGCTGGCAAAAACGATGCCTGCACCAGAGGAAGACGAAATTTTCTAAACAGCCTGACCAGATTTAGATTTTATGCGAAGAAAAAGCGGATCTGCACAAGAAGGAAATGCCTTCAACGCAGATCGCGCTTTTTTACTTTATCCAGGGAATACAGCCGGCTTGCCGCTTAAGAAGAAAGCTTGCCGATAAATTCCTGTACGCGGGTTTTGGATGAAGAGAACAGCTCTTCGGGCGTTCCTTCTTCGAGAATCACGCCGTGTTCCAGAAAAATGATGCGATCGGAAACTTCTCTGGCAAAGCCAAGTTCGTGGGTGACAATGACCATTGTGATGTGTTCGCTGGCCAGCTGTTTTAAAACTTTCAGCACTTCGCCAGTCAGCTCCGGGTCCAGTGCGGAAGTCGGTTCATCCAGAAAGAGAATTTCCGGCTTCATCGCCAGAGCACGGGCAACGCCTACGCGCTGCTGCTGCCCGCCGGAAAGCTGGCAGGGATAGGCATCGGCTTTATCGGCCAGACCAAACTGCGCCAGCAGATCCAGAGCCGTCTGTTTCGCCTGGTCTTTTGGCGTCTTGAGCACGCGCGTCTGGGGATCCGTAATGTTCTTTAAGACGGTGTAATGCGGGAACAGATTGAAGTTCTGAAAGACGAGTCCGAAATACCGGTGGAGCCTTGCCAGCGTCTTTTTATCGACATACTGGGAAGGTCCGTTTTCTGTGCCCTGAGCTTTGCAGACGGGATCGCTGCCGTAATAAAGGGAACCGTGGTCCATCGTCTCTAACAGCGTGGAGCAGCGAAGCAGGGTGGATTTGCCGGATCCGGACGGTCCGATAATCGAGACGATTTCGCCGGGCATGACCTGAAGCGAAACGTCCTTGAGCACTTCGTTTTCGCCAAACGATTTGGAAAGATGCGAAATTTTCAGTACGGGCATCGAGGCGTTTTCATTCGAATTCATAAAAGCGCTCCTTTCTATACCCGGTAATAGGCGTAATGCTTTTCAATCCGCTCACAGACAAAGCTGACGATCAGGTTGAACACGTAGTAGTACAGACCGGCAATCATCAGCGGCATAATCGTCGCCTGCGCTGCGGCAAGCTGTTTGGCCATTGTAAACATTTCCGCTACCGCAATGACGAAGGCCAGAGACGTATCCTTAACGAGCGTGATGATTTCGTTGGTAATCGCCGGCATGACCTGCTTGATCAGCTGCGGCAGCAGGATATGAAAGAACGTCTGGGTTCTCGAATAGCCAAGGACTTTCGCGGCTTCTTCCTGGCCTTTGGGAAGGGCCTGCAGACCGCTTCGATAAATTTCCGCAAAGTAGGCAGCGTAATTGATCGAGAACGCGATAATGACGGCAATAAAGCGATAGTCCGCGCCGACTTTCATACGGAACAGATAGTACGGGCCAAAATATACGACGATCAGCTGCAGCATCAGCGGGGTGCCGCGCATAATGGAAATGTAGATGCGGGTAATTGTACTTATAATTTTGTTTTTGGACATTCGGCCAAAAGCCACAATCATGCCAAGCGGCAAGGAAAAGATCAGGGTCAGCGCGAAGATTTCAATGGTGACCAGAAGGCTTTTGCCGATTTCCAGAAATGTATACCAGTCCATCGCAAAGCCTATTTCTTATAATCCTCAATGACAAGGAAGTCCGTCAGACCGTATTTCTCGGCAATTTCCTGAACCTTGCCTTCGTCATACAGCGTGTAGACATCGGCCTGTACTGTGTCACGCAGATCGGTATTTCCTTTCAGGAAGCCGATGGCGTACACTTCGGAAGCCAGCGGCTCATCCAGCTTGCGGAATGCACCGTCTCCACGGTTGGCGATCTGGTAATCCGCGACGCCGACATCGAGGGCAACCGCGTCAATTCCTCCGGCTTCAAGATCCATGAAGGCGGTGTTGTAGTCGCCGTACTGCGTCAGGTTGGCGAAGGAACTTGCCAGATCGGCGTTATCTTCGCTTTCCAAAGCCGCAAGCGCGGAAGAGTCTTTCTGTACGCCGACGTTTTTGCCGGCCAGATCGGCCGCGCTTTGAATATCGGAGTCTGCCGGTACGACGAATACCTGCGAGTTATCAATATACGGATCGCTGAAGGTGTAATCGTCTTCACGTCCGTCCATGGTGAAGCCGTTCCAGATGCAGTCGATCGTGCCGTTGGAAAGTTCCATATCCTTGGAATCCCAGTCAATCGGCTGTTTTACGAGCGTCCAGCCTTCCATTTCAGCGACCGCTTCGGCCAGTTCCAGATCAAATCCGGTGTATTCGCCGTTCTCGTCTTTATAGCCGTATGGCGGGAATTCGGCGTCGAAGCCTACCGTAAACGTTTTCGCCGAAGCGTCGCTTCCGCTCTGGCTGGAAGCTTTTGCGCTCTCACCAGCATTCGAATTGCCGGAGCAGCCGGCAAGCAGGGAACCGGCGACCAGAGCCGATAAAAGCAGGTTGGTTTTTTTCATAATTTTTCTCCTGTCCTAATGAAAAGGAACAGGCTGTGCAAAGGGACAAATGTCCGAAGATTTTGACAGGCTGTTCACAATATTTGAAAGTTTATCACACTTGAAAACGACAATCCCGCGTCTTTCCAGAAACTGTAAATGTTTTCAGGATTATGACGGAAACGCAATCAAAATGCAATGCGTGTCCAGAAGTACGCCTGCCCACGATAACAAACTTCTTCTCGTTCTCCATATCTCTTGCCCAAAGGGGACGGATTTTTTTAAGGAAGAATCTCCCTGTCCAAAACCGTTCTCTCTGCGCCAGAGTGAGGCGGATTATCGAGCCCGCTTTGCTGATCCGGCAAAATACAGACGATCTGGATTTTCAGAGATCGATTGTGAAATTCGATTTCAAGCGTAAATTCTGACATCGATCATTGGGCAGGCTTCGTTTGGTTTTATCATTCGAAAAGTATAATGGTATTGCCGATTAGGAAGGGCTGATGCCGATGAAATATATGACGGTACAGGAGGCATCAAGAAAATGGGACATCTCCGATCACCGCGTGCGCTATCTCTGTTCCAATGGCCGAATCCGCGGAATTCTGCAGCAGGGAAGGCGCTATCTGATTCCGGAAAACGCAGAAAAGCCTAAAGATGAGAGGGTAAGCCGCAATAAAGCGGCTAAAGAGCGTAAATACAACGACTTTACCCGGCTCGATCTGCTCAAGAAGCTGGTTAAGGAACTTCCGCAGGAAGATCCTCTGACCCAGGCGGTCGGCAGGAAAAACTTTATTTGTGAATTTGCCAGTTCCATCTGCGCCCAGCAGGGAGCGGATCTCAGTTTTGAACAGGCTTCGCATATGGTCGACGGTCAGGTCGAACCAGGTTTTTCCCTTGCCGAACATCTCGACGTTCGAGGCGTTCACGATGCCTGGATTTATTTGTTCAGCTGTCTGAAGGAAAAGAAAACGCTCAGCCAGAACATGATTCGCGCGGTCCATTCGCTGGCCGATCTCAATCATTCCTTTTCGCGCGGAAAGTATCGGAAAGTGCATGTCCGCATCTGTGCGGGTGCCGATCGTTCCATATCCCTCGATCTGATCGAACCCAAACTCAGTGAACTGCTCAATCTGAACTCGCGCTGGAAAAAGGAAATGCATCCTATTGAACGGGCTACGCGCTTTTATCTCGAGTTTCTGGCGATTCATCCCTTTGAAAATGCCGACAAAAGTGTTGCGCAGCTGCTTCTCTGCTACGATCTGATGCAAAACGGCTATCCGCCTTTGGTCTTCATACAGGAGGATCTGGACGAATGGCAGCAGGCCGTAGAAGAATACGAAAGCGACCGCAATGCTAAGCGGATGGTTCGTCTGGTCCGCCGCAAGATGGAAGAGAAGATGGAAGCCGTTCTTGCCGCAAACCGGGCCAAACGAAAACGCAAGGCGGCCCGAAGAAAAAAGATTGCCCAGACGCTGCAGAGGCAGCTGCCGTCCTTTGAACAGACGGAAAGTCTGCGCTCCTGATGCATATGCAGCAGTAAAACCGGAAGAAATAAGAATCCACAGATACGGATGCTTTTGTCTTCTGGTTTTGTTTCTTAACGAATCCTGAATCCTCTATTAAGCTTCTTTACAGCCGTCTTTTGAAATGTTGATCCGTGCTATAGTACAAATATCGAAAATCCTGTGTTCCTTTCGTCTGAACTGGACTGAACGTGAACCGGATTCCTTATGGAGGAAACAGAATGGGAATTCTCAGATGGGGAATTGACGCAGCCGCTTCAGCGTATGCGGATCAGCCCAAAGAAGTATTATTTGCGGAAGGATTAAACAACGATGTCCTGGCCGTTCCCGCAACGGCAAAAGGAAAAAAAGGCACGCCAAACGTCTTAACTGACGGCTCCGTCTTTAACGTTGGAATCAACCAGGCCGCACTGCTCATTGAAAATGGTCAGGTTCATGATTTCGTCATTGCGGACGATGAAAAAATGACCGGTCAGTATATTTACGATACGTCCCGTGAGCCGTCCTTATTAAACGGCGGAACCCGCGAATGGAAAAATGTCTGGAATCTGGTGAAGAGCCGTTTCCAGTACGGCGGCCAGTCTCCAAACCGCATGCAGCTGGTGTATATCAACCTGAAGGAAATCACCGAAAACCCGGTTGGTGTCGGCAAAGTACCCTTTATCGATACATATCTCGGTACACGTCTTCTTTTAGGCGTTCATGGCTACTATACATTCCGGATTTCCAACCCGGCAGCGTTCTATGAAAATCTGCTGATGGATCCGTTGAAAAAATACCGTAAGGAAGAAATTACTGAACAGCTGCGCGTGGAAATGATGCCGAAAATTTCCGGTGCGCTGACCCGCATTGCGCCTGCCTGCGTAAATGGCTATCAGGATATTTACGTTCACGATACCGATCTTGCCAACGCGCTCAACGAAGCGCTCGGTCAGGAATGGCTCGACAAACGCGGCATTGAACTCGTGAAAGTCGCTCTGAACCCGGAAGTTGCCCCAGCAGATCTGGAACGCGTCATGCAGCTGGAAAATGCGCGCACGCTCTCCAACTCCCAGATGGCGTTCGGTTCCATGGTCAATGCGCAGAACAATGCGATGCAAAACGCTGCAGCCAATGCCAATGGAGCCGTAAACGGCTTTTTGGGCATGAATATGGCCGGCGGCAATTCGCAGACCGCCTCGCTCCTTGCCCAGAAAATGGAACAGGAAAAGGCAGCGCAGGAAGCAGCAGCCAAAGCAGCGGCTGCGCCTGCACCGAGCAGTGATAGCCAGACCTGGGTTTGCGCGAACTGCGGCGAAACCGCAACTGGCCGATTCTGCGCAAACTGCGGGACGTCAAAACCTGAAGTGAAATTCTGCCCGAACTGCGGAGCGAAAACGACTCCAGGTTCCAAATTCTGCACCAACTGCGGAACGAAACTCAGTTAAGCGTCCAATCGCCTGGTTCATCACATTCAAAACCGAAACGAAAGGCTCAGTCCCGTACAGGAGGCTGAGCCTTGTCTCGTTATGGGTATTAGAAAGAGGAGTCTTCTTCACACCAAAGCAGATCAGTTCCCAAACAATATTGTTTTTTAACACTTAGAAGCCGTACATAATGTTCTTAGATTCATGCTCCCAAGGAGGTCATGTGATGGATGAATTGATTAAAGACGTCGTGATAAGGATATTGGAAAACAACCGTGAACTGGGATCCTTGTCTGGCGATTTTGCTAAAGGAAAGAGGTTAGCCTATTACGAGATTTTAGATTTAATTAATAGCAGATTAGAGATCCTCGGGAATAATCCTTCTTCTTTTGGCATTAAAGACGATCCGTTCAAATTGATCAATTTAAATTAGCACATGCAGGCGAGCCGCCTGCTCCGAAAGAACAGACAATGAAAACCGGCTTATTAATCCGGAGTGTTTCTGGATGTTTTAAAGCGTCAAGGGCTTGAAAAAGCGGTTCGATAATCGAAGGATCGGTGAAATCACAGGACTGACTCAACAATCTGGACATGGCCTCTTCCTGCTCTGATTTGTCCTTCTTCTTTTTGAGCATGCTGGCAAGCATTTTCAACATCAGCCGGCTCGCCAGAGACATCTTTGAATAATTCAGACCGCCTGGAAAATAGAAAACACGCTCCGGGGCAGTATTCAGTGCTTTTCCAGCTTCATCGAGCGCCAGGAGCGTATCCGGAAAAGGAGAAGAAGCGGCTCCGGTTACAAAAAGAAAGACGGGCTGATCTGGATTATTTTTTCGGATTTTGACAAAGTCGGCAAGGGCATGAAGGTTTCCCGCCTGCATCCAGGTCCCAAAGATCAGTACGTCAAAAGTCGACAAATCCATAGTTCGGCTTTTGGAGAGCGGGAAGCATTCGCCATCAATCCGGCTTGCAATCCATTGGGCGTACCGCTCTGTAAAGCCGGTCTGGGAATGGCAGAGGACAGCTGTTTTCATCCTTATTCTCCTTTGTCTGCGGAAAGTCGGGTTTCCGGCAGTTTGTCTTTTTTGTTTTCTGCGCGCTTTTCTTCGATTTTTGCAGGAACAGGGGACTCTTCATCAGGTGCTTTCATTGCGGCTTTTTCCAGAAGATCTGCCCCGTTTAACAGGCTGAGAAGCATTTCAAAAAGCGCGAGCGTCTGATCCTCATTCAAGCCGGTGAACAGTTCGCCAAGCTGCTCGCGATACGGAGCGAAAGCTCCGTCAAAACAGGCATCCGCTTTATCAGTCAGAAGAATCATTAAAGCGCGCGGCCGATCCGGGTTTGTTTCTATATGGACGAAGCCCTTCTTTTCTAAAGAAAGCGCGAGCTTTTTAACATTCTGCCTTGAACAGCCGAGCATCTTGCCGCATTCTCCCAGGCTGAGCGGCTGCTCAAGGCCATGCAAAGTCGACAGCAGCATGAACTGGCGAAGTGTAACCTCCGGAATACGTGCATCAAAGAGATTCTGGATCTGATTTGTCAGCATGAACAGAAGATTGAAGATGGCTCTTTGCGCAAGTTCCGGATTTTGAGAGGACTTCTCGATTCGATCTTTGAGTTCCATGAGATTTCTGTACCTTTCCTTCCTGTAAAAATGCTCGACTTCCTGTATTGAATTAGAAAAGCTGGCTTTTAACCCGCTATATGTAACTGGTTACCTATTATATACCATCCCATCGTTCTGCTCTCCATCTTTTTTTTCGGGTAATATTCAATGCTGTTCACTTAAGCTTCACAAGCTCACTTACAAATCAGGTTAGTTCCTC
>NZ_CAPAEZ010000092.1:0-8057 GCF_948576815.1 uncultured Allobaculum sp. | reverse complement strand
AATTATCCCAAGGAGGCGGTCGAGAAAATACCCGTCTTTTATTTGACGCTTACCAAAGACGGTTTCTCAGGCCTATCTAAAAATCAAAAACTGGATGGTTCTGCAGCGTATGCAGAGGCCATCCAGTTTTTTGGTTAAAGAGATATTGCTTTATTTGTGAAGCGGGCGAAGCTCCAGTTCGAGATAGTAAAGAAGCGGATCGAACATTTTCGTATTGAAGGCGTACGCCCAGTGATTTTCGGTACCGTTTCGCTCTTCTTCGCTGTCCCAGTCGTTATCCCAGCGCGCAAGAATGCGCTCTTTCTGTTCTGATGTGACTTCGGCACTGCCCATGAACTCCAGACAGTTTTCAAGCGACGTTTCTTCACGAAACGGCGAGCAGCTAAGCTGCGGAACGTCTTCCCTGAGACGAGCGATGACACTCTGCGCCAGCTCTTCATCGCGTGTGGAGACGACGGCGCGCAGCGTGAGATTAAAGCGCGGTGTCGAGGACATAGGCGGCCAGCTTTTCAATATTGGTGTCGTTGACTTTGGAGAAAATCTTGCCCATGGAGAAGTTCAGAACCGCTACCGAAATTTCATCGTTTTCTCTGGCGATGGTAAACGTACCGATCGCGTCTCCATAAAAGACGTCGAAGACGTAGACGGTTCTTTCGCCGTCTTTTTCTTCAGAGCGAAGCTCCGCCTTGAAATCTTCCTTATTTTTCAGAATATTGCGAACCGCATTGGCTGCGGTCAGAGATACTTTCTTAGCCATTTTCTTTCTCTCTTTCTTTTTCTCGTGGACGAAACGCATCAGCCGATCATACAGGTGCTCAAATTCGCTGAAAACGTCCGGATTCTGTTTTCATTTTAACTAAGCCTTTTACCCGATTCAACCAGAGGCCAAAGACAAAGCCGGTCCGGCGCAGGGACGGATCGGCTTGAGTGTGTGTAAAATCGGAGAACCGATCGAAATCGATTCAGAAATATCGGGATGGTTCTAGCGCTTCTGCGGTTCGTAGGTAACCTGAATGCCCAGCGAATTGTAGGTGTTCAGATCCGTATCAGCCAGATCGCCGCAGATGTGCGCCTGGGTTCCGCGCAGCTTGGGCAGCTGTTCGAGCGCCATGGCGGCTTCCGGATTGTTCTGAGCCGAGAGCGAGAGGGCGATCAGCGTTTCAAACGTGTGAAGGCGCGGGTTGATGGAACCCATGTATTCGGTTTTGAGATTCTGGATTGGGCGGAAGGCTTCCGGTTCAATGAGCAGGTGGGAATCTTCAATACCGGCCAGTTTCTTAATGGCGTTCATCACCAGACCGGCGGACGGACCCATGAAATCGTTATTGGCTGAGCCGATCATTGTGCCGTCATCCAGCTCCAGAGCGCCGCAGGGCACTTTACGAACGGCAGCACGGTCACGGGCGGCTTTGACGCATTTGCGGTCTTCCGGCGTGATCTGGCATTTCTGCAGAAGCATTTCCTGACGCTGCAGTTCATCCTGACCGCATTCGTCGAGCAGGAAGCGGGTGCGGCTTGCAAAATAGCGGCGGACAATTTCCTGAATAGCGGCTTCGCGCACGGCCTGGTCATCGTAAATGCAGAAACCGACCATGTTGACGCCCATATCCGTCGGGGAATTGTAAGGAGACGAGCCGTAAATTTCTTCAAACATCTTTTTGAGAACCGGGAAAATTTCAATGTCGCGGTTGTAGTTGATGGCGACTTTGCAGTACGCCTCGAAATGGAACGGGTCGATCATGTTCTTGTCATCGAGATCGGCAGTCGCCGCTTCATACGCTTCATTGACCGGATGATTCAGCGGCAGCGACCATACCGGGAACGTTTCAAACTTGGCGTAGCCCGCTTTGATGCCGCGCTGGTTTTCATGGTAAAGCTGGGAAAGACATGTTGCCATTTTTCCCGAACCGGGACCTGGCGCCGTAACGACAACGAGCTGACGCTCGGTTTCGATGTAGTCGTTCTTGCCAAAACCGTCCTTGGAAATAATGTGGCGGGTATCCGTTGGATAGCCTTCAATTACATAGTGGTAGTACACCTTGATGTTTTTCTTGTGCAGCTGGCGTTTCAGTTTCTGGGCACTCTTCTGTCCGGAATACTGGGTAATTACGACCGAGCTGACAAAAAGGCCGGCTTTCTGGAACTCTTCAATCAGACGAAGAACGTCCTGATCGTAGGAAATCTGCAGGTCCTCACGGATTTTCGCCGCTTCAATATCCTTGGCGGAAATGGCGATGACCACTTCGGCTTCATCCTTTAATTCCAGCAGCATCTGCAGCTTGGAATCCGGCTGGAATCCCGGCAGAACGCGGCTCGCGTGAAAATCATCAAAAAGCTTTCCTCCGAATTCGAGGTACAGCTTGCCTCCAAAAGAATCAATCCGCTTTCGAATCTGATCGGACTGAATTTTCAAATATTCATTATTATCAAAACCCTGTTTCATGTTTTCGCCTCCCGTTTTCTGCTTGATTGTAGCACAAGAAAAGAGTGCTGATTTTCTGGAAAGTCTGTGTGCCCTTTCCTGCGTCCATCCGCTTGAATCTGCCCTTTTTTTCGCCTCGTGTAAAGCCGAAGCCGTCTGTCGACGGCAGGCTTCCGGGGCCGGACTTGAAAGGTTCATCTTTCGTTGTCACAATATCGGAAGACCATGAACAACCGTACCTATCCGCCGATTCATAAGGCGCTGAAAAAATATTATGGCTATGACGAATTCCGTCCGGGACAGATTGATCTGATCTGCGCGCTCTTAGACGGCCGCGATGTGCTGGGCATTATGCCGACCGGCGCAGGCAAGTCGGTGTGCTACCAGATCCCGGCGGTTTTTCTTCCGGGAATCACGCTGGTCATTTCGCCGCTGATCTCGCTGATGAAAGACCAGGTTGCCGCGCTGAACCAGGCCGGCATTCCCGCCGCGTTTCTGAACAGCTCGCTCAATTCCGGCCAGTATCGCAAAGCCCTCTATTTCGCTTCGCAGGGCCGCTACAAAATCATTTATGTGGCACCGGAACGTCTGTTAACGCCCGCCTTTTTAAACTTTGCGCAGTCGATGAACATTTCCATGATCGCGGTCGATGAAGCGCACTGCGTGTCGCAGTGGGGCCAGAACTTCCGTCCCAGCTATCTCGACATTGCCGAATTCGCGCAGAAGCTGCCGAAACGCCCGATTCTCGCGGCGTTTACCGCCACAGCCACCGGACCGGTCAAGGACGATATCCTTCACATGTTAAATCTGAAGGATCCAAAACTTCTCGTCACCGGTTTTGACCGGCCAAACCTGTATTTTGAAGTGCAGCAGCCCCGCGACAAGATGAAAGCCATCCAGGATTATCTTGAGGAGCATACCGGCCAGAGCGGCATCATCTACTGCCAGACACGCAAGGAAACCGAAGAAGTCGCGCAGGCGCTCTGCGAAGCCGGCTTCCCATGCACCCGCTATCATGCCGGACTCGATGATACGGAACGCTCCCGCAACCAGGACGATTTCCAGTTTGACAGGGTTCCGCTCATTGCGGCGACCTCCGCGTTTGGCATGGGCATCAACAAGTCGAACGTGCGCTTTGTCATTCACTATTCCCTGCCCCAGTCGCTTGAAAACTACTATCAGGAAGCGGGCCGTGCCGGACGCGACGGCGCTCCGGCGGAATGCATTTTACTGTTCGCGCCGGCCGACATCATGGTCAGCAAGTTTCTGATTGAACGCTCCAACGAAGACAATCCCGATCAGGAGCTGCGCGATCTGCACCGTCTGAACCAGATGGTCGACTACTGCAAGACGACCGCCTGCCTGCGCGCGACCATTCTCGCCTATTTTGGCGAAACGTCGGCGGGCACGTGCGACAACTGTTCCAACTGCAAAGGCGAATGGGAAGACGAAGACATTTCCCAGGAAGCGGCGAAAATTTCCAAGGCGATCGACGCGATGCCCCGCGCCTACGGTCTCAATACCGTACGCGATTTTCTTGCCGGCGCCAGTACGAAAAAAATCCGGGAAGCGTATCTCGATCACGTCGAAGGCTACGGCAGTCTGAAAAATCTGTCGAAAGAGCAGATTGCCTCGCTTCTCGAAAGTCTGATCATGAAAGGCTATCTGCAGCGCTCATCCGATCGCTGGCAGGTCATTTACGGCAGCCGTAAACTCCGCGAAGATTTAAAAAAGGGCACACTGATTACGATGCGCCGTCCCAAACGGCACTCCCTGCCGGAAGGCTCGCGGACGGGCACAAACCGTTCCGCCAGCCGGTCCGCACTTTCGAATACTTCGCGTTCAATTGCCTCTTCCCTCTCTTCCCCTGGCGATTCTGCCGACGCGTTCGATACCGCTCTCTTTGACCGGCTCCGACAGAAGCGACTGGATCTAGCCAAGGCCCGCGGTCTTCCGCCGTATATCATTTTCTCGGACGCCACGCTCATGGCGATGGCACGCGAAATGCCCCTTTCCGAAGACGAATTCATGGCCATCAACGGGGTCGGCCAGATCAAGTTCGAACGGTATGGAAAAGCCTTCCTCGGCGTCATTCAGGACTTCCTTTCCAAAGACGCGGGCGAAACCGGAACGGACACCGACAACTGATCCCAAAAAGCAGGAAACGAAAAAGCAAAGAACAGAAAAAACGAAGCGCTCTCGAAAGCCGGGGACAGACATCCAAGTCGTTCGCTCTTTCGAAGCCGCTTCGTTTTCTTTTTGTTTTCGTAATCTTATTTCGTAATCTTACTGGTTTTTATTTGAAGATCTGGGATTTTTCCAATTCACGCAGCCAGGTCACATGACGGAAGATTTGCCTGCGACAAAACGCTCTCTATTCCGCAAACGTCCTCTAAATCTAAAGCGCTATCGCTATAAAGTGCGCAGGGCGTCGACCAGAGCTGTTTTTGCGGCGGCCTTTTCATCTTTCTGCTTGATGATTCGAGCCGGGCAGCCGGCAACGACCGCATACGGCGGGACATCTTCAATGACGATCGCCCCGGCGGCAACAACCGCATCGTGTCCGATGCGTACGCCTTCGATCACGACCGCGTTGGCCCCGATCAAAACGTTGTCTTCCACGACAACCGGAACGGCGCTTGCCGGTTCAATTACACCGGCAAGAACGGCACCGGCACCGATATGACAGTGCGCGCCGACGGTCGCACGCCCGCCCAGAATGGCGCCCATGTCGATCATCGTTCCTTCACCGACGATTGCGCCAATGTTCAGGATGGCACCCATCATAATAACGGCGTTTTTTTCGATCGTTACCCCTTCGCGGATCAGCGCGCCCGGTTCAATGCGCGCGTCGATTTCCTTGAAGTCCAGCAGCGGGATCGCCGAATTGCGCCGGTCAAATTCCACGACGCAGTCTTCCAGCTCTTCGGCATGGGCCTCCAAAATCGGCGCGATCGTTTTCCATTCGCCAAAAACGATGTTTCCAAACGTACGGCAGCCGGGAAAATCGATTTCTCTGGCGGCTTTGTAGTAGACGCGGACCGGGGATTTCTTTTCCGCAGTCGCGATGCGTTCAATAATTTCCTGCGCGTTCATGAGCGGTCTCCGATCAGCTCTTTCATCGAATACAGACCAGCTGGTTTGTTTTCCATGAATTCGGCGGCATCGAGTGCGCCGTTGACAAAGATCTGACGGTTTTGCGCGCTGTGGGAAATTCGAATTGTTTCCTGATCGCCCAGAAACAGAATTTCATGATCGCCGGCGGCGCTTCCGCCGCGCAGCGCGTGAATGCCGATTTCCTTCTTGCGCGGACCCGGTTTTCCATGCCGGCCAAAGACATGTTCGTATTCGTTTTGCGGATCGATGGCTTCCAGTAAAGACAGCGCCGTTCCGCTGGGCGCGTCGGCTTTCTGGCTGTGATGGAGTTCAACGATTTCCTTATCCCACGAGTCCAGAATAGCGGCTGCACGCGCAGCCAGATCCTTGAGGACGGCTACACCCAGCGAATAGTTGGACGAAAAGAAGACCGGACGTGTTTGCGCTTCGTCTTCAATGCGCTCAAGCTGTTCGTCTGTATAGCCGGTCGTTCCCAGAACCAGAGCGGTACTGGGATTTGCGGCCTGTTCCAGAATGAAATCCAGATTGTTCGGATGGGAAAAATCGATGATCAGATCGAGATCCTCCCTGGCCGCCAGTACGCGATCCGGATCCAGGCAATCGCCCATGACGACGTCATGACCGCGGCGCTTGGCTTCTTCTTTTAGCAGGGAGCCCATGCGTCCCTGTCCGATAACGGCGATTTTCATAACAGACCCGCCTCTTTCATGCTTGCGGCGAGCGCTTCGCGGTTCTTTTCGTCCATCGGGCAAAGCGGCAGACGGTATCCACCGACACCCATGCCCATCAGGTTCATAGCTTCCTTTACCGGAATCGGATTGACTTCAATAAAGAGCTTGTGGATCAGATCAAGATAGCGCAGCTGCAGATCCAGGGATTTTTTCACATCGCCATCCAGGAACGCCCGGACCAGATCGTGCGTTTCTTCCGGCAAAATATCCGCGAGAACGCTGATGACGCCCGAAGCGCCCAGCGACAGCATTGGCACGATGATGTCGTCGTTTCCCGAATACATCTTGAAATCTTCACCGACGAATTTCGCGATGTTCATCGCGTAGGACAGGCTGCCGCTGGCTTCCTTAATGCCCTGAATCATCGGATGGTGCGAGAGCTCTTCCACGACATCGACCGGAATGTTCACGCCGGTACGGCCGGGAATGTTATAGAGGATGATCGGAATGTTGACGTTGTCCGCACTCAGCTTGAAGTGGTCGATCAGCCCCTGACGGTTGGCCTTATTGTAGTAGGGCGAAATGAGCAGAAGCGCATCCGCACCCATGCGTTCGTATTTCAGCGATTTTTCCAGCTGCGTATGGGAGTCGTTGCTTCCGGCGCCGACAATAATCGGAATGCGGCCGTCCGCCTGTTCGATGGCGACGCGAACGACATCGTCGTCTTCCCAGTGTGTCATCGTACTGGATTCGCCTGTGGTGCCCAGAATGAGAATGCCATCGGTTTTATGCGCGATATGCCATTCAATCAGTTCTCTGAGCTTGTCAAAATTTACATTTCCGTTTTCCGAAAACGGTGTGATGAGAGCAACAATGGATCCTTCCGGCAGTTTTTTTAACATAACGTTCTCCTTGTGTCGGGGCCGACTCCAGTCATGCATCGAACAGAATTCTTACACTGTGCCGTCTTTCCTCCATGAAAAAACGGCGAAGAGTTCTCCGCCGGTACATGCCTATGACCGCCCGATAGCTCTCCTGCATAAGTATGCAGACAGTCTGTCCGATCTTCTCGAAACAGCCCACCTTAAGGCGTGCCCGCCTTTCAGTTCGGCAGATGTGCTCTTTTCTGTTCTCAGACGCCCGCCGGCTCGAACAGAAACGGTCAGATCTGCGACCTCTATCTATGGTCCTTACAATAGACCTTTTTTGAAACCGTTTTGTAAATGCGAAAGAGATTTCTGAAAATAGGATGAAAAATGTCTTTTTCCTCTTACGCTCCTCCAGAACCGGCCTTCAGTCTCTTCGATGCAGCTGCTCCAGAAGGGCATTTTTTCGCTCTTCGCTTACTTCCGGACTGGCGTACACAAAAGCCCAGATCAGTCGAATCGTATTCCAGTCGACCGGAAGCGCGAAAAGTCCATTTTTCTCGATCCGTTTTGTGAGCTGTTCGACCGCCTCATTGGTCGGATGGGCCAGAATCCCATTGCCTGCACGCACCCCATCTGCGCGAAGCATTCTGCACTTTTTCCACTTTGTAAAACCTGTCAGCGCCGCGCAAATAATGATGGCGCCCAGACATAGTTCAAAAACAGTCTCTCCCGCACCGTTATAAACGGACAGCGAATACGGGTAGATAAAATACGGGTAGATAAAAAAAAGACGCCAGAATGGAAAAAGCAAATACCGCCTCTGAATTTTTCTTCTGAACTGCAGAGAAAGCCCCCGAAAGATACTGAATTTTCCTTTATCTTTCGGGGGCTTGATATTTCTTAGCTTGCAGAAAATGGGTCTTTCAAAAACAAACATCAGTCTTCTAACATAACGATCTAACGCGATCGTTGGTTTCG
>NZ_CAPAEZ010000091.1:0-8196 GCF_948576815.1 uncultured Allobaculum sp. | reverse complement strand
TTATCCCAAGGAGGCGGTCGAGAAAATACCCGTCTTTTATTTGACGCTTACAAAAGAGATCGGAAAAGAGATCGGAAAAGAGATCGGATAATGGTCCGATCTTTGGAAACGGAGAAAACCTGAGGAAAGGTATCCTGTTCGGATACGTTCTGTACAGACAGGATGAGAACAAGGTCATGGGCGGATCATGATAAAATCGAATATGAGGTGTTTCTATGAAAAAACTGCTTCTGGTGGACGGAAATTCCGTTCTCTTTCGTACCTACTATTCCACAATTAATTCGAATCCGATGAGCACGTCGGGCGGCGTGCCGACCAATGCGGTCTTCGGATTCATTTCGCTTTTTCACAAAGCCATTTCGCTCGTTCAGCCGGACGCCGTTCTGGTCGCCTGGGACGCGGGCAAGCCGACGTTCCGGCATGAAAAGATGCCGGACTACAAAGGCACCCGTAAAGAGCTTGATGAAGAACTGAAAGTGCAGATGCCGATCGTGCGCGAATATCTCGATGCCGCCGGCATTCCCCGCTATGAAGAAGAAGGCTATGAAGCCGACGACATCATCGGCAGTGCCGCCAAAGGCAACGCCGGCATGGATACCGTCATTCTGACAAGCGATAAGGACCTTCTGCAGCTCGTCGACGATTCCACAACGGTCTACATGATGAAAAAGGGACTCAATGACTTTGACGTTTACGACAAGGCCAAAGTCTGGGAGCGCTATGGACTCGCACCGAAACAGATCATCGATCTGAAAGGGCTGATGGGCGACCCGTCCGATAACATTCCCGGCGTGTTCCACATCGGCGAAAAGACCGCGCTGACCTTGCTCCATAAGTATGCCAGCGTAGAAGGCGTGTATGACCATCTCGATGAGATTAAAGGCAAGCGTCACGAATATCTGGAAGAAGGCCGCGATTCGGCGTTTCTTTCCAAGGAAATGGCAACCATCTTTACGGAGATGAAACTGCCGTTTGATCTGGCGTCGCTCGCCTGGAACGGCGATGCCGACAGCGCGGAAGATTTCTATCAGAAATACGAAATGCAGTCGCTGCTCTCGCGCATGAAAGCTGCTTCGGGCGTCCAGAAAAAACTCGAAATTATTACCGACGAACAGTTTGCCGGGCAGGAAAATGCATCGCTCTATTTGATGCCGGTCGCCGATTTTGCCCCGTTTAAGACACAGACGCTTTTTGGCTTCGTCTATCTCGTGGACAATACCATTCATTACCTTCCTTTGGAAAAGGCAAAAGAAGACGCCGCGTTCCGCTCGCTGCTCGAACACGATTCCACCCTCATTACGTGGGACGTCAAGGAATTCTGGCATCTGCTCGACCGGTATGGTTTCTCGCTTCCTGACTTTGCGCAGGATGTGCATCTGGCGTCGTTCCTGCTGCACTCGCAGGCGATCAATACCGAAAGCCTCATTCAGGCAAGCGGCATCATTCTGCCTATGCCTCTGAAAGATCTGGAAAAGAAAACCAAAGGCGGCTTTACCGCCGAACGGGCGGTGCCCGTCTTTGGCGCGTGGCTGCTTGGCATGAAGCAGCAGCACGACGGCATTTTCAGGGAACTTGAAGAAGAAAACCAGATGAAGCTGTATCAGGACATCGAGTTTCCGCTGGCACGCGTTCTGTTTGAAATGGAATGCCGCGGCATTGACTGCGACGCTTCGATTCTGGCGCAGATCGGCGAAGAATACGAAAAGCGCATGGACGAAATCGCTGCGCGCATTTATAAATACGCCGGCCATGAATTCAAGATCACATCGCCCAAGCAGCTCGGTACCGTTCTCTTTGATGAGCTGAAATTAAAAGGCGGCGGAACCAAGCGGTCCACCGCAGCTGAAGTTCTTGAAAAAATGCGTCCGCTCCATCCGATCGTGGATGAAGTGCTCGAATACCGCAAATACGCCAAAATCGTCAGCACGTACGTGGACGGTCTGACCAAAAACATTATCGACGGCAAGATCTTTACGACGTTCAACCAGACAATGACGCAGACCGGCCGTCTGTCTTCCTCCAGCCCGAACCTGCAGAACATTTCCATTCGCAATGAGGAAGGCAAGGAAATCCGCAAGGCGTTCGTCGCGCCATCTGGCCACTGGCTCATTTCCGCAGACTATTCGCAGGTTGAACTGCGGATGCTGGCGCATATGGCCAACGAAGAATACATGATTCAGGCGTTTGAAGAAGGCATCGATATTCATAAGCGGACCGCTTCCGTCATTTTCGATGAAAAGCCGGAAGACGTTACGGAAGACCAGCGCCGCATCGCCAAGACCGTCAACTTCGCCATCATTTACGGCCAGACGGAATTCGGCCTTTCGCAGGAGCTTAAAATTTCGCGTCTTCAGGCGAAAAACTTCATTAAGGCCTACTTTGCCAACTACCCGAATATCCACCGGTTCATGGACGGCCTGATTGCGTTTTGCGAAGAGCACGGCTATGTGGAAACGCTCCTGCATCGCCGCCGCGAAATTCCGGAAATTCTCGATAAGAACTTCATGACCCGTGAATTTGGAAAGCGCGCCGCCATGAACGCGCCGATTCAGGGATCGGCTGCCGATCTGATCAAGATCGCCATGCTGCACATGAATGAAGAAATCCAGAAACGAAATCTGAAGTCGCAGATGCTTCTTCAGATTCATGACGAACTCATTTTCCTCGTTCCTGATGAGGAAAAAGAGCTGATGGAACATCTGATTCCGGAAGTCATGGATCAAGCGATGGAACTGCGCGTTCCGCTCGAAGCGAGCGTCAGCACCGGCCGCAGCTGGTACGAGGCCAAATAATGCCGGAAGCACCAGAAGTGCAGAACGTTCTGCAGTACCTCGAAGAAGAATTAAAAGGCAGCCAGATCGAGCGCGTCAAAGTCACGCATCCGAAACTGGCCGCCAATCTGCCGGTCGAACAGTTTGAAAGCCGGCTGGCCGGTCAGCACTTTCGCGGCTTTCACAGGCTGGGCAAGTATCTCGTCTTTGAACTCGACAATCTGGATCTGGTCAGCCATCTGCGCATGGAAGGCAAGTTTCAGATTTATCCGTCGCCAAAAGACGTCGATGACCTCGACGAAAAGGAGGCTAAGCACATTCACGCGCAGTTCCTTTTGCAGGACGGGCGGGTGCTGTGCTATCGGGATACCCGCAAGTTTGGCCGTATGTACGTGTATGACCGGCCGGAAAACTGGAAGGATCTGCCGGTTTTAGTCGGGGTGGGCAAAGACGCGCTCGATCCCGATCTGAATGCCGAAGAGCTGCTGGAAATGACCCGCAAACGGAAAGCGCCCATCAAATCCGTTTTGCTGGATCAGTCCGTCATCGCGGGCATCGGCAACATTTACGCGGATGAAATCCTGTTTGAAAGCCGGATTTCGCCGTTCAGCGTCACAAGTCACCTGTCCAAAGAAGACTGGCAGGCGATTATCGATGCGACACACCGCATTTTAAGCTCGTCCATTGTAGCGGGCGGAACGACCATTCGAAGCTTTTCCTATGGGAAAAACCATGCAGGAAGCTATCAGGATCATCTGATGGTTCACGGAAAGGAAGGTGACTGCGCCCTTTGCGATACGCCGATCGTGCATACGCGCGTCGGCCAGCGCAGCACCTGGTACTGTCCATCATGTCAGAAAGAAAAGTAATCGGAATTACCGGAACGATGGGATCCGGAAAAAGCATGGCCAAGGAAATTCTCTCCGCCTGGATTCCCGTAACCGACTGCGATCAGATCAACGCCAGACTGCTTGAGAAAGATCAGGCCGGCTATGCCGCCCTGAACGATGCAGGGCTTCTTTGCACGGATGAAGAGGGAAATGTCGATCGCAAGGCAATGGCCGATCAGATGTTTGACCATCCCGGGCAGCGAAAGAAAATGGAAGCCATTTTGCATCCGCTCATTATCGAAGAGCTGAAACAGTGGATTGATGCACAGACTTCGCTTTGCGCAGCGGAAGTGCCTCTGCTTTTCGAATGTTCCCTGCAAAATCTGTTCGACGAAGTCTGGACGATTACGTGCAGCGACCAGACGGCTCTCGATCGTCTGGGGAAATACCGCCATATTCCGGCTGAAGAAGCCCGGCGCCGTCTGGCTCTTCAGTTTCCAGCCGAAAAGAAAATGGCGCAGAGTACGCATGTGCTTCCAAACGACGGAACAAAGGAAGAACTTGCCGCGCAAATTGAGGCGCTGCTGCCGGACAGCGTTTGCCTGGCTTGCAGCTTTACGCAGGATCAGCCAGCTTCGGCGCCGAATTTGGCAAAGCCGGCGAATCCGGGGAAAACGAATGCGAAAGCGGGCGAGATAAAATGAGCCGCAGCATTGAAATTTCCATCCCCTATACGCTTTCGCAGCACTGGCTCGCGGATCTGCAGCTGCTCTATCGCCCGATTCTCGGCGCGCAGGCGTCGCTGGTCTATGAGTTTCTGATCATTGCCGGCCAGCTGTCTTCCACGCTCGATCTGGACGATCTGGAAGCGTTAAGCGGATGCAGTTCGTCGATGCTGGAAAGCAGTCTGAAAAAGCTGGAAGAAAGTGCGCTCGTTCGTCAGTATGTCGAAAACGATGCGCTTTGCGGTCTGCTCGTGGAAGCGCCGAAGGATCAGGCCGCGTTTCTGGAAGATCCGTATTTCAGCCGCGTGTTTTTTGAACAGGCGGGAAAGGAAGCCATTGAACGGCTCGAGCGCCTGCGTCCGCCAAGACAGGTCAAAGGCACGTTCAAGCCGCTCGAAGGCAACGTTTCCGTACAAAATCTGGAAACGAGCTGGAATCAGAAAAAGGAAGAAGAACTGAAATCGGCAGTCAGCGACTACCACGACATCAATGCTTATCCTTTTGACTGGGGCGTCTTTTTCCAGGGTATGCAAAACGTCTTTCCCCAGCGCCTGCGCAGCCGGGAAAATATGGCCCGGATCGCGCATCTGGCGACTTTGTACGGAATGGGCGAACTCGATATCCGCCCTTTTATCAGCCGGCATCTCAAGGATCGGAAAACGTGGATCGATTTTGATGCGGTGATCGAAGAACTCAATAAGAGCCGCAAGATTATGGAAACGGATCCGGATGACTTTATGCAGTCGCCGGTATCCTTCCTGAAAGCCAGACAGCCCGAAAACGTGGATATTCTGCCTTCGGAAAAGAAGCTGCTCACTTCGCTGGCCGAAGACAAGCACATGCCGTTTGAAGTGATCAACACGCTCACCGAATACTGCATGAACCAGAAATCCGGCGCGTTTTCGACTGGCTACGTGCGCACCATGGCCAATAACCTGCTGCGTGCGAAAATCAATACGCGAAAAGACGCTTTAGCGTATCTCGAAAACTTTGACAGCCGAACCAGTTTGGCCAAAGGCAAAGGCCGTCGGGGCGCCCCGAAGAAAGCTCTGCCGGACTGGTACGATACGATTCCAACCGAAAAGAGCACGGCGGAAAGCGTACAGGCCGCCAAGGATCTGCGCCGCCAGCTGCTCGAAGGAGGAAGCCATGAAGAAAATGAAACTTGAAGTGGAGCTGAACGAAAAGCAGAAGGCCGCCCGGGCTGAACGCATCCGTTTGCTTTTACAAAATGGCGATGTTCAGAATTTTCTGAGCCGCTATCATCTCGACCCCTCCATTCTCGAAACGCAGTCGAGCCGTCTGGACCGCTACGCGCGCAATACGCAGATTTGCCGCTCCTGCAAGGGCCTGCAGTTTTGCCGCATGAAAGTGCTTGGACAGTCGGCGCTGATGGAAGTGGATGATCAGGGGATGCTTGTGGAATACTACGGTCCCTGCCGCTATCAGAACCAGAAGACGGCAAAACTGGCGCATCGTTCGAACTTTACGGTTTCGCACCTGCAGGATGACGACTATCTGGTCACGCTGGAAAAACTGGAAGAGACGATGGACCGGGAGCCGCAGCACTATATCAACGCGTACACGTCGGCGCTGCGTTCCTTTAACGCCCCCACGGGCTGCCTGTTTTTCGGGCAGCCGGGAACGGGCAAGAGCACGATGATGATGGCGCTGGCCAATCAGTATGCGCAGAACGGAAAGAAAGTCGTGTTTGTGCGCGTGCCGCTGCTCATGAGCGAACTCAAGGACAACCTCAGCGACGAAGAGTGGCGGCGGACGATCCTTGGCCGCATGCGCTTTGCGGACGTTCTGTTTCTCGATGATTTTGGCAGTGAATCCGTGACCCAGTGGACCCGGGACGAAATTCTCTTCCCGGTGCTCGATGAGCGCATGAACGCGAAGCGAAAAACGTACTTCGCCAGCAACATTTCCCCGCAGGAACTCGAAGAGCGCTACGCCGTTTCCAACGCCGGCGAGTATACCCTCGTTGCGGCCAAACGCCTGATGGAACGCGTCAATACGCTGGCCAGACCCGTCCAGCTGATGGGCAGTTCGCGCCGTCCGACCGGCGGTACGCTATAAGCGTTCTGCAACGCTGCTGAACAGAAGAAAAGCCAGGTGTCGCAATACGGAATGTGCTTTCTCTGCCCATACTTTTAAGGACAAATCAAGCCAGGTGATCCGTACAGATCGCCTGGCTTCTGTACAGATGGAAAAGAATTGGACGATATGAGTTTTCGGCCATTTTCGTCCTTCTGCCCGATTCGCCAAAAGGGAATTGTCTTTAATTATATTTTGGAGTGCGGTAAACTAAAGACGTTAATCACAAGGAGGATTTGAGTTATGTTAGTTTCTGCTACTGAAATGATCAACAAAGCTCATGAAGGCCATTACGCTATTGGTGCCTTCAACATCAACAATATGGAATGGATCAAAGCCATTCTGCTTGGCTGTGAAGCAAAACAGTCTCCTGTCATCCTCGGCGTTTCCGAAGGTGCTGCTAAATACATGTGCGGATACAAAAATGCTGTAGACATGGTTAAAAACATCATGGAATTCTACAACATCACTGTACCTGTAGCTATTCATCTCGACCACGGATCCTACGAAGGCGCTAAAAAAGCCATCGAAGCTGGATTCACTTCTGTAATGTTCGACGGAAGCCACTATCCAATCGAAGAGAACATCGAAAAATCCAAAGAACTCATCGAACTGGCTCACTCCAAAGGAATCTCCATTGAGTGCGAAGTCGGCGGTATCGGCGGCGAAGAAGACGGCGTTATCTCTTCCGGCGAAGTAGCTGATCCTGCAGAATGCAAAGCGGTAGCTGATCTGGGTGTAGATTTCCTGGCTGCCGGCATCGGTAACATCCACGGTAAATATCCTGCAAACTGGGCTGGCCTGAACTTCGACGTTCTGGCTGAAATCCAGAAAGTAACTGAGGGCAAACCTCTCGTACTCCACGGCGGAAGCGGAATCCCACAGGAAATGGTTAAAGAAGCCATCGTCCTCGGCGTTTCCAAAGTAAACATCAACACTGAATGCCAGCTCGTATTTGCGGACGCTACACGTAAATACATCGAAGAAGGCAAAGACCTCACCAACAAAGGATGGGATCCGAGAAAACTGCTCAAACCAGGTGCTGAAGCAATCCAGAAACTGGTTGAAGACTACGTAACTGACTTCCTTGGTTCCGCATACAAAGCGTAAATCAACACTCTAAGGCCTTCGGGCCGCACAATCCCAGAACAAAACGGTGCTCTTCCTCACGGACGGGCACCGTTTTTCGCAGTCATCTTTTTCTGATGGTCCTGATCCGCTATGAATTCCTGGAGACCATCCTGCCATCAGGCGATGGAATCCAGACTGGTTCGATGGCCTGCGACGAATTTCGATACGATTTGCGAGCGGTTCGTTTCGACTTCTGCACGACTCAATTCGGGATAAATACAGGTCAATGCGGATCCCATTCGTGTCGTTGCGGGTCAGATACAGCTCAATGCGGATCATATTCGAGTCAATACGGTTCATTTCAGATCCTGCCTGGGCCGTCGATGCTGCTCTCCTTCGACCAACGGGCCCTTTCCAGTGGGGAAAGGGGGAAAAATAACCCCCTCTAAGCGCCTCTGGATTATGCCCGAAGGGCCTCGCGGATTTGCCAATTATCACTTTTGTACAAGTTTTGAAACCGCGAAATGAGCCGTCCAACAAGAAAGGCCAAATCATCTCAAATGGATGATTTGGCCTTTCTTTAAAACGTCTAACCGAATGGCACTGGGAGAAAATGGGTATGTCAAAAATTTTGTGTAAATTCGTTTTTTGGTAGTTGAAACATTTGGCCGTTTCGAAGGCTCAAAACACCTCGCTGGA
>NZ_CAPAEZ010000090.1:0-8396 GCF_948576815.1 uncultured Allobaculum sp. | reverse complement strand
CGTATCTAATATTCAGTCTCGCGTATACCCGTCGATTGTTTGACACTTACTTTTGAAAATAAATCTCTCCTGGATGTAACAAAGTACAGCGTTCCTGCGTCTTATAAGTGAAAGGAGGAACACGATGAATCAGGATCTTGATCAGATGTACAGAACCTATTCCCGCAAGGTGTACTTGTATCTGCTCTCGCTCAGTCAGAATCCAGCTTTATCCGAAGACCTGATGCAGGAACCTTTCTGAAGGCCGCTCTGAAAATCGATACGTTCCAGGGAAACAGTTCCCTTTCCTCATGGCTTTGCTCGATCGCAAAAAATCTGTACTGCGATGCTATGCGGCGGCAGAAGAATCATGTTCCATTGGCAGAAGAAATGTTCTCCTTCGATCCGAAACAAAGGGATCTGCGCATTTTTGGATGCCTGCATGAGCTTTCTGAACCGTACCGGGAAATCCTGTATCTGAGAATTTTCTGTTTCATGAGCTATCGGGAAATCGGAGAAATACTGGGCAGAAGCGAAACGTGGAGCCGGGTGATGTTTTATCGAGGCAAGGAAAAGCTTCGCGAATTATGGCTAAGGAAAGAGGGGAATGTAAAATGATGAATTTACCGGAGAACAATCCAGATAAAAGGAATGCGAATACAGAAAATTCAATGAATATGGAGACGGCTTTCGACAAGGAATTCGTTGATTCCAATACGCAATGTGAACTGGTACAGGATCTTCTTCCTCTTTACGTGGAAGGACTGACCAGCCCATTAAGCAGTGCGTTTATCCAGAGACATATCGATCAGTGTCCGAAATGCAAAGCCGAATGGGATGCGATGCGTCAACCCGTCCCAGAGATCCCGGACGTACAGGACATTCCTGTAAAAAACGCCCTGAAAAAGACAGGGCGTACGCTTCGAAAAAATCGGGTGATCGTCACCGTTCTGATCCTTCTCTGTCTGGTTCTTGGCATCGGGTCCGGCGTTCTGTTTTTTCACGGCAGCCGTCTGGAGGTACAGGATGTCTACATCCGGTCGCAGTATCAAAGCGAGGATGGAAACTCCACCGTTCTTGTTATAGCCGGTACGAGTCCTTCCATCGGATTTGTAAAAAGCCAGATCGCCTGCGACGCCAGCAATGAAAACTGCGAACTGACGCTCTATGGCGGGAGCGGCCTGCTCAGCCAGAAAGAAACCGTTGAAGTCGACTTTCCGCAGTCCGTCCAGCAAATTACGCTTAAGGGAGAAGTCATTTACCGGGATGGGGAGATTATTAATGCGATGGGCCGCTATTACGCTCCGTATATGAACGGATCTCCAGGCGACACTCAGCGAATGCCGCTGTGCTGGCCGAATTTCACGGTGGATCACAGGCCCGTCTCTTTCACAATGGACTACACGGAAGATCCACAATCTCGAATCTGGATATGGAAAACGGAAGACTGCACCCTGAATCAGTTTTCTGAATCCGAGGTTCATTCCTGGAAAGACCGCTGCAAAATCATACTGGCATTAACCCCTGCTCTGCAGGAAATCCGCGTACAGGATAAAAACGGCGACAGTCTGTCGGTAAGCAGAAAAGATCTGGAAAGTCTTTTAACTGAAGAACAGATCCAGAACGGATTTGCGAACGAAGCCGAACTTCAGCGCTTTTTAAACGAAATTGCGCCAGCAGATCCAGAACAGATTCACGAACGAAGTCGAACTTAGCGCTTTTTAACGTAATTGCGCCAGCTGCGTAAACAATTGGATTGAAGGCAATCTATTTCAACGCGAAAACGCCAGACGGAAAAGACGGATCTCGCTTTTCTCTCTGGCATTTTTATGTATTCGTTACCCTTCCCCATTAAAACCAGGTATTCGATTATTTCGAACCAGGAAGGCGATGGAATAAACATAGAATTTGAGTCTGATTCTTTCTTCCCCGCTCCCTTTTTCATTCCTTTGCAGGTCAAAACAGACATGAGCAGATTACAAGCTCCACCTGTTCCCCGCTTATAAAATATAGATGAATCTGCTCCCGGCAAAACTTCTTCTCGAGCTGACCGCTCAGGATTCTTATTTTTTGCGGGTTTGGGGGCAGAAGCGGAGGTTTATTTATGTACGATATGATTATTGTCGGCGCAGGTCCTGCGGGAATCAGCGCTGCTGTTTATGCGAAAAGCCGCGGCAGGGACGTTGTTGTCCTGGATGAAAACGGTGTAGGCGGCCTCATTAAGAACGTCTCCTGCATTACCCATTACGAAGGCGTTCTGGACCAGGAAACCGGTGCAGAATTTGCGAAGCGCATGCAGGATCAGGCAGATCGCTACAACGTGGAAGTCGTTGAGGAAAAAGTTATCGATACAAAACTCGATCAGCCAATGAAAACGGTAGTGACCGAGCAGAATACATATACCGCTCCCGTCGTAATCATTGCGGCCGGCGGAACAAAGAAGAAACTGGGCATTCCCGGTGAAGACAATCCAGGCATGTATCTGAACGCGCCGAGAGATGCCAAAACGTATGCCGGTAAAGATGTTTATGTTATTGGCGGTGCAGACGGGGCCGTGAAAGAAGCGCTGTATCTTTCTGAATTTGCGAATAAGGTTTATCTGGTCTGCATTGAACCGGCTCTGGCCTGTATTGCTGAGTTCCGTGAAAAAGTCGCCGATAACGACCGCATTGAAGTCATTGCCCACAGCGCCCTTACTGAAGTGAGCGGAAACGAACAAGTCGACACTCTCACCCTGACCGATCTGAACGATGGATCGGAGCGTATTATTACCGATCCAGGTGCCGGTATTTTCGTTTATGCGGGTGCCATTCCAAATTCCCCGCTTTTCAAAGGCGTGAAAACCGATGAAGCCGGCTACATTCTAACCGATGAATCGATGGAAACCAATCTGGACGGCGTTTATGCCATCGGAGATATTCGGGCGAAAAAAGTGCGTCAGGTTGTAACCGCAGCAAGCGATGGAGCCATTGCGGCGATTTCTGCCAGTCTCAAAAACTAAGGATTCGGACATTTGCCGAGCGGATTTGAAATTTCAAATCGCTCGCTCTTCCATTGACGAAAAGACGAATCGGAAGAACTGAACATTACTCGTTCACGTTCTTCCGTTTTTTTCATCGAAGTACAATGTCATTAAGTTAACCGAATGGCATTGACGTAACACGTTCAGTTTGCTGAATAATTCAACATTTTCGACAGTTTCTTACTGTTTCGGATCATAATGTCTCATTTAAATATCTTAGTCACCGCAACGGATTGTATTTTTTCAAAATGATACATTTCAGATGAGAGCATGTGGACAGCCATGACAGTAAGGGAGGCTTTATGAAGCGGTGGAACAATCAAAAACATGTATATGGTAAAGATCAGTCCCAAAAGGTCTTTTACAAAAAGCGAAGGCAAAAACAATCCGGTTTCCTGCACTGGATGCTTTCCTGGCTGGTCATTTTTGCGCTTTGTCTGGGATACGGCGTTTCCATCGTTCCCTCTCATGCGCAGGAAACGAACTTCTCATCCGCAAAGGTTTCGCAGACTATGGAAACGACACAGCAAGCGGATCACGATGCAGAAGGATCCTCGCCTTCGGCCGGCAGCTTTGCAGGCGGTGAACGCGTTCTGACGCCCCGCGAAGCGGCAAGCAGCTGTAATGCCGATCATACGATTTCTTTTTCCATGTCCGCAGATCCGTACAGTTCTCTGCAGACGTCCATGTCCAGGATTGGGGAAATTCTTGTTTCCAAAAACGTCCAGCTGCATACGGCCAGTCAGCCGGAAGATTCCTCGTTTGACGTATCGCTCTCCGCGCTTTCAAGCTGGACGAACGTTACCGGTCTTTTAAGCAATCCGGTAGATGTTGTCATGGTTCTCGACACTTCTGGAAGCATGATAGCCAGCTATAACGATTCCGGAATGACGCGTATTGAAGCCATGAAAGATTCCGTGAATCTGTTTATCAACAGTCTGGAAAAATCAAACAGCGAGATCGGGGAGAATTCCCTGAAATCCAATCTCGGAATTATTACGTATAACGATGATGCAAAGGTGGAAATCCCTTTGACCAGCGATATACAGTCCCTTCGGAACTGCGTTAACGCGCTTTCGGTCCAAGGCGTTACCTGCTGCAACCTTGGCCTCCAGGAAGGCGAGAAAATGATTCAGGAATCCCAGCAGGACGGCCGCAGCAAGATCGTCATCTTTTTTACCGACGGCATGCCCTCGAACGGTTACGGTTTCACCCGTTCCATCGCCAACGAAGCGGTTTCCGCGGCCAGCAGCATTCGAAAATCCGGAGCCAGGATCTATTCGATCGGCATTTTCCCTGGTGCTGATCCCAATGTCGACGTTGCGCTGGTCAATGGCCAGGAAAATACAAACCGCTTCATGCAGGCGGTTTCTTCGAACTTTCCGGACGCCACCCTGTATTCCGAAGACCTCGGGCCGCGCTCTTCCGATCAGTATTATATGAGCGCCGACAATCCAGCCGATCTGGAAGCCGCCTTTGACTTTGTTTTCCAGACGATGGACGGCGGAAGCGGCTATCCGACCCAGACCGATCCGAACGCTCCAGAAAGTTCCGGGTATATCACCCTGCACGACGAAGCCGGTGAGTGGATGCAGTATGACGATCCCATCCTTTCGGTAAACGGGCAGGAATATTCTCCTGTCTCGCAAAGTGCAAATGGAAATGTTGTTTTCTATCGCTTCTCTGGGCAAGTGCCGACTAACGCACCAGGCGTCATGGCCAATCTGTCCGATATCAAGGTGACGATCACCAAAGGACAGCACGGAATTGGCGATATTCTCGAAACCCAGATTCCGGCAGTCCTTCTTCCACTTGATGTGTATGCGCGCACGTCCCTGCCGGAAAAAGAAAACATGAGCGATTCGGCACAAGTCACTTATGCGATTCCGATTTCCGTGCAGACAACGGCGAGCCTGAATATTTCTATGAAAGATGCTTTAAAAGGAATCAAAAACGATAGCTCGCTGGAATCGGTCAACTGGTTGAACACCCATGCCCAAAGCTCGACCGCGCAGCAAATCAGCATGTACAGTTTCTTTTCCAATCAATGGGAAAGCCGTCGCGCAGCCTGGGCTTCCTTTACCCCTGCAGCGGAAAACGAGTTTTATAATGCCGAACATTCTGATCCGACAGCGTTACAGACCGCGCTTAAAGAAAACAATCCGACCGAAACCGAAAAAAACCTTACGACACTGGAAAAAGAGAGCGAAACAGACGGTTCATCCTATCGTCTGTATCTTGGAAATAACGGACGGCTCGATCTCTCTCTCGACCATTCCGTCACCATTTCAAAAACCGTGCTTTCCCAGGACGATTACCCCGCTCCCGATACGGTATTTACTTACGAAGCCACACTGACTCAGCCGGATGGAACTCCCTTTACTGGAGAGATCGATATCGAAAATACGGAGCATCAGGACGATCAGCTGTCGTTCACAAACGGAAAAGCATCGTTCAGACTTTCCAGCACACAGTCCATCCGTCTTAAAAATGTTCCTTTGTATTCTTCCCTTCAAATCGAAGAAACCCCTGTTCCGGGTTTCACCTGCTCGGTTCATACGATTCAGGGAAGTCAAACGGAGGAAAGCGACAGCAATTCCTCAGAAGCCCTTGAATTCATCCCGGGTACGCGCGCATCCATTCATTTTGTGAATACGTATTCCCTGAGCCCATTAACGCTGACGCCGGATCAGAGTTATCTGCGCGGCGAAAAAGTCCTCACCGGCAGAAACTGGCAGAATGGCGATTCCTTTACTTTTGAAGTCCGTGCCCTTTCCCCGGCGAACGCCCCGCTGCCGCAAAAAGCGAATGCGGTCGTTCAGGAATCGGACGCTTCGAGAGCGTTTGACTTTGGATCGGTTACGTTTGATCGTCCCGGTCAATACATTTACGCGATCTATGAAAAAGAACCGGAAGAATCTCTTCCCGGCGTCTCAAATTCCCTGAGCGTGTATGCGGTGCAGATCACGGTAACCGATGGCGGCAACGGAACGATGCAGGTCGGCCCCCCCCAGATTATTCAGCTGCGAAATGATCAGGGCGAATCGGTTCAGAACGCAGTCGGTTCCGCCGTATTTACCAATGCGTATAATGCGCAGGAAACCCAGTACAGTCCTTCCATCACCAAACAGATTGCAGCGTTTCCAAACGGTTCAGACAGCGAACAAAGTGGCATAGCCGCCCCTGACGCATTTACGTTTTCCTTTACCCTTCACGCACTCAATGAAGACGCTCCGATGCCTGCGGGAACTTCCAATGGGTCCGTTCAGGCTGCCAATGCCGGATCGCTAGTGCAGTTCCCGGCGATTTCCTTTGATTCTTCACACATCGGCAAGACGTACCATTACGAGATCAGCGAAGATCCAATTGAGTCCCTCAACCCGGCTGTTCCTGGCATGTCGGCAAGCAATCAGAAGATTCTTCTGGACGTGGTGGTTACCCGAGCACTGGTGTACGGCACGGAAACCGTAGTCTGCACGCCACAGTATTTTACGCAGGATCATCAGCCTCTCACTCCAGAGCAGGCCGTGCTGACCAACCATTACGAGTATTCCCCAGCCATCGCATCGATCCAGGGTGAGAAAACGTTGCAGGGACGCGATATGGCAGCCAATGAATTCTCGTTTACTCTTTCCGGTGCAAATCCGGAAACGATCCAGGCGATTGCAGACAAAAGCATTCAGATCTCGGATCCCGTCTATTCTGGAGCTGCAGAAAACGGCAGTCCAGCCGACTTTTCCTTTGAAAACATTCAGTTTTTAAAGCCGGGACGCTACTTCTTCCAGATTCAGGAAGATTCAACCCATTCGCCGGCCATTGAACAGGATGCGAGTCTTCATTATGTGATGGCCGAAGTAGCTCTTGATACGCGAACCGCCAGTTTGCAGGCGCATATTACGTATCTCAATCACGCCGACTACGACGCGAACGCGCTTCAGTTTGAAAATCTCTATGCGCCGCAGTTCGATGAACAGAGTGCCGTTTCCCTAACTGGAGGAAAAATTGTTCTCTCCTCCACAGCGGATTCTGGAATCGAAGATGCGATCTTCCGTTTTCTGATGACGGATCCAAAAGGGGTACAAAGCGTTTTGTATTCGCCTCAAGGCGCCTTTGATATTTTGAAAAATCAGACGTTCCACAAGGCTGGAACTTATGTATACCAGCTGGAAGAACTCCCTGCCGTCTCCGGTTATCCGCAGGAAGCTCTGCAGTTTGATTCGGCCAAATATCGAATTGAAATCGATGTAGTCGATAACGGACAGGGCGTGCTTACTGCTCAGCAGCCCAGAATCTTCCGCAATGATCAGCCGGTCGATCAGATTCTTTTTGAAAATCCAATTGCCGCGATTCCCGCTGTTGCCGATGCGCTCCCGTTTGGTACAAAGGAACTGAGCGGCAAAACACTCGAAGAAAATGAATTCCATTTTACCTGGAGTCTGAAAACGGACGTCGCGGATGGCGTATTCGTCGACGGCAATTTATGGGACAGTCCGCAGGACGTTACCAATGCGGCCAATGGCGATATTGCCTTTTTCGGCAAGGAACTTCGCTTTGTAAAGCCCGGTCATTACGAAATCACCCTGCAGGAAAATGCCGGAGAGGATCAAAATATTCACTACGACAGCACCCTGCTCAAGTGGAGCTACAATGTGTCCCTTAAGGAAGGTGCACTGACTATTTCCGTCGTCTGGCCGCAGAATCTCCCATTTCATAATGTGTATACATCCTCCGCGACCGAGCCGGTAAGGGTTGCAGTCGCCGCGAAAAAGCAGCTGAAAAACGGAACCCTCAAGGAAGGGGCATTTTCCTTTGAACTTGTTCACGATGGAAACGTCATTCAGACCGTCACCAACAAAAAGGACGGATCGATTGTCTTTGATCCGCTGGCTTTCGACCAGGAAGGCACAGAAGAACTGATTCTTCGTGAAAAGGCCGGAAAGGATACCAGCATTGAATACGACTCGTCGCAGTTCAAAGTGAACGTTAAAATTGAAAAAGACAGCTCGGGAAAACTGGCAGCAGCCGTTACCTATGACAAAGAGCCTGTCTTTGTGAATATGGTTAAATCCGCCGCTCCAAAGCCCGCTTGGCCGCCAAATACAGGAAATCTGACTTTTGTCTGGTTCTGGATCCTTCTCTTTACGGCAGCAGGAAGCACGATTCTATATTTACGGAAACGCGTCCAATAACCAGCTTTAAGAGCGGAGTTCCAAAGTGGATCAGTTTTCAATTACGCAACTGGACCAGTTTTCAATTGACAAAAACAATTAATTAGAACTTTCCCAACGAGCTTAACTATACTAATCGCTCGTTTTTGAAATTTTATCTCATTAGAGAGCCTTTTTTCGAGGCTCTCTTTTAATTCTGCCTGGCTTCATGACCAGACATGCGATTA
>NZ_CAPAEZ010000089.1:0-8616 GCF_948576815.1 uncultured Allobaculum sp. | reverse complement strand
AAGGCAAGGCACTGCTCACTTGTGAAGCTTAAGTGAACAGCATTGCCTTTTATCCGGATCCAGTACATCATTTTTCCAGTATTTTGATTTTATCGTCTCGATCGGATTGGTTGATTTCACCGACAGTTCCTGTTTCTATTCGCTGCCCGTCCGGATCGGTGAAGCATCGTCTCTTCTTTTTGACGGAGGCATTTTCCAGAAACAAAAGAAAAGAAAAAATCTGCGCTGCGCCCGATCTGCGCAAAGGCGAGCGTACGGTCTGCCGAAAATAGCTTTTACTTATGTTTGCTTCTCTGGCTATAATAGAACTCAATGAAAGGAGCTTGCTCTATGGCTCAGAAATCATCAGCCAGCCGTAAAGGACGTACGGTCTCTGCACCGATCGATCCCGAACAGCCCGTTGGTAAACATTTGTTTTTCGATAACAAGAGACGTCTGATTTACGTTTCTCCGCTGCTTCACAAAAATCTGTATCTTCCAAAATACGACTACAAGCGGTTCAACCGCTACAATTCCCGCTTTATCGTCGCCGTCGCTACGATCATGATCTGCGGTTCGGCATTGACCGACTGGTTCAAGATGCCTATGTGGATCGCTTTTGTATTGGGCGCTTTAGTTTTTGCCGGTTTTGAATGGAGTTTCTACAAATTCCAGAAAGGCCTGACCGTCGTCAGTGATTTCGACCCATCCAAAGCTACGCCAACGGTAAGCTCCGTGATTTCTTCGGATATGCGGACGAAGACCTGGCTCAAAATCATTCTCTTTATTGTTCTTGGTGTTCTGCTGGTCGTAAATGCCTACCAGTCCCACTATTCGCAGCAAGTCATCATCCTCTGCTGGTGCGGTCTGGCAGTCTGCGTTTACATGGCGATCAACCTGCTCATCATGTTGTTCCGATCTCCAAAAGAATAAAGAACAGGGTACGGCTCTTTCCTGCCCTGTACTGACGCCAAACCCATCCAATGAAAAATCCGCCCGGGCGATCCGAGCGGATTTTTTGTATTCTTTCTGATTGTTTTGCGTATGGAGTGAACTTACGTCAGACTTTCAATGGTATATTGCGCATTGAACGTGTCTCCCGGCTTAAGAGAAAGTGTGCCTTCGCGTTTTTCAAACGGGCCGTCGACCTTTTCAAAATCGGTATGGCCAAACCAGGGTTCGATGCAGATGAAATCGCTGCTGCGATCCGCATTCCACAGAGCTACCGTCGGGAAACCTGCAAAGCTCATTTTCAGGCGCTGTTCATCCTTATAGAAAAGCGTCGCTTCCCGGGCTTCGATCTGATCAAAAACGAGCGTCGCGTATTGATCCATATCTTCGTGATTGCATTTCCATGTATCGAGAATGACCGGAACACGTTTTACAGGCGAAAGATCCGGGAAAAAGACGATCTGATCCGCCATGGATTTGGGTTCAAAGGAGATGGAGAAATCTTCAAACACTTCGTCGGCGTTCTGTACGGTTTTAAACGCTGGATGAAGACCGAAGGAAAACGGCATCGTCTTATCGCCGGTATTGGTAATCGCATACTGCACACGTACACCGTTTTCGAGGAGCGTATAGATCAGTTCAAAATGGAAATCAAATGGGTATTTCTTCAGAGTTTCCCCATTCGAATCGAGGACATAGACAATACGGTCATCCTGAATGCTGCCATCCAGATTTTCATAGCGAACCAGTCCATGGTTTTTCATCGCATACGTTTTGCCTTCGATTTCGTATTCCCCGTTCTTCCATGTCTTTCCAATGGTCGGAAAGAGGGAGGGATTGCGGCCCGACCAGCCCTGATCGGCCTGATACAGAAGTTCACGGCCTGCTTTCTTATCGAACAGGCTGATCATCTGTGCCCCTGGATTATCGGTGCGCAGAAGCATGCGTTCGTTTTCAATTTTTAATGGATTCATTGAAATTTCCTTTCCGTTCTCCTGATGAGTTAAAAGCGCTGTGCTCGAACAGTCTGGCCCCTGAAGGCGCATCCTGCGAACGGTTCCTCTCTTTTTTGAAGCCTGTTCACCTTTTAGCGGACAGACACATGGCCTTTTATATACAGACAGATGCCCTTTTCTATATGGAGTATATGGAGAGACAGATGAACGTTCAAAAGGCAGACTGCATTTGCGCTCTACAATCCGGTTCCGCCGCGTTTGAGACGTCTTTTTTTGAGCCAGCTGGATACGCCTTCTTCCTGAACGCTTCCAATGACTTCATCGGCAGCCTCTTTGGCTGCTTTTTTGGCGTTGCCAACGGCTACGCCATATCCGGCGGCTTTGATCATCTTCACGTCGTTGAGACCATCGCCTACCGCAATTGTCATGCAGGGTTCGTGGTGACGGGACAGTTTTTCCAGCGTCGACTCTTTGGAAATGCCGGGCGCCCGGATTTCTACACATTTACTGTAGAACACCTTGGAGCTGTCTGGAAGCAAAGCCGCAATCGCATCGCGTGTTCGCGAATCGTCTGTCCAGATAATGATGTTGCATACGTCATCGCCGACCCATTCCTTCGTCTTTGGCGTAACCATATACAGCTTTCTCCAGTGGTGGCGGACTTCCTTGGGCGCTTCGGAATTAAAGAAGTTGCCGTCGGGTCCGGAATAGCGCCAGAGCAGATGGTTTTCCCTGCAGAAATTGCGAATCGTTTTTACATCGCTGTTTCGAATCAGACGGGCATCGACGAGCTGTTTGTTCTCGTCATAAATGGCCGCACCGCCTTCCAGAATCATTCCGGAAAAAGGAAAACGAATGAATTCCGCTGGAAGATGCGCCATTTCGTAAGGCGAACGGCTGCTGACCAGATAGATCAGATCGCCCTGATCGACCAGATACTGGAACTCTTCCGTTAAATGCGAATCAATTTCATGAAATTTATTGTTGTAGAGCGTTCCATCTATATCAAACAAATAGACATGTTTCATTTGGATTTTCTGTCCCTTTCAGATGTTCTTGAAAACATCTTCGATGCTGACTCTTCTGCATGCGCAGACAAGGCCTTTGTGACCATTTTAATTTACATTTACAAAAAAAGCGAAGCGTTGCGCTTCGCCATTTCTATTTGAACCTGAGTTTAAGCTTAGTTTTCGTGGAAGACAGAAAGCAGTTTGGCTCTCTGCGGTCCTTTCAGTTTCTTGATTGCCTTGGCTTCAATCTGACGGATTCGCTCACGAGTAACATTGAACTTCTTGCCGATCTCTTCCAGTGTCCAGGTACGGCCGTTGTCGAGGCCGAAACGCAGACGAATGACTTTTTCTTCACGTTCGGTCAGTGTGGACAGAACTTCTTCGATCGTCTCTTTCAGAAGCTGGTTATGTGTGTATTCTTCCGGGGTGACGGTGGACTTATCTTCGATGAAGTCGCCCAGGAAGGTGTCGTTTTCATCGCCGACAGGCGTTTCCATGGAAACTGGATCGAGGGCAGAACGCTGGATTTCGTTTACGCGTTCGGCGGTCATGTCTTCCATCTTCTCCGCGATTTCTTCCGGAATCGGGTCACGGCCCAGATCCTGAACAAGCAGACGCTGGATTCGCGTCATCTTGTTGATGGTTTCTACCATATGAACCGGGATACGAATCGTTCTGGCCTGGTCGGCAATCGCACGGGTGATTGCCTGACGGATCCACCATGTGGCGTAGGTCGAGAACTTGAATCCCTTCGTATAGTCGAATTTTTCTACGGCTTTGATCAGACCGATGTTTCCTTCCTGAATCAGATCCAGGAAGAGCAGTCCGCGGCCGACATATTTTTTCGCAATCGATACAACCAGACGAAGGTTGGAGTCAATCAGGATCTGCTTGGCTTCCTGATCGCCTGCTTCAATTCGTTTGGCAATCTCCACTTCCTGCTGGGGAGTAAGAAGAGGAATGGCACCGATTTCTTTCAGATAGGCTTTTACCGGGTCGCTGGTTTTCGCATTGCTTGTATCCGCAAAAGTACGTTCCAGACGGGCGAGTTCTTCCTCTCGGCTGCTGGCTTCTGAATCTTCCGAATCTTCGTCCTCTCCATCGTCAAGAGAATCGTCATCGCTGTCCAGTTCTTCGATGTCTTCGTCATCGTCACTGTCGGATACATTGATGCTGATCTTGTTTTTCTGACACCAGAGGATAAGAGAATTCAGATCGCTGTCCGAGAGATTCAGCTCGTTCAGAGCTTCCATGAACTCTTTCTGATCGAGTTTCGCCCCGGCTTCTTTTGACGCTTCGAGCACCATTTTGACATCATCAATCGACGAAAAGCTCAGGCGCTTTTTATTCTTCTTTGCGGCCATTCAAATCTTCCTTTCAGACTTGTTCTAACGTGTTTACTACCATATTGGCACAGATCGTTTGGTTTGATTCGGCAGATGCACCAGTAGATTCTTCGCAAGGATTCATCCCCGCGCAGAATTTGCGGATCTCCGGCAGACGCTGGCGGGTCTCCTCTATGCCCAGTTCGTACCACGGTTTCAGTTTGTTCGGATCCGTAGTATAGCGGGTAATATGCATGTCTTTTGAGGGGCGAAGAACAAGCGCGCGTCCCTCATCTTCCAGCCGGTCAATCAGGTCCCATTGTTCCTGGTAGCGGATGTGCCGTTTTTTCAGATGATCCGTAATGACCGGATCACGATAAATCAGCCGGGCAAGCCAGACCTGCCATTTTGGTGCCGGCTTGCGGCGGTATCCTCTTTCTTTTGTGGAAAGGATAACTACCTTTTCACAGCCTGCGTCGAGAGCCTGCTGAACGGAAATCATATCGACCAGACCGGCATCAAAATATTTTTTGCCGTTCCAGCGATACGGTTTGGCCAGAAGCAGCAGTGCGCAGCTGGCCTTGATCAGCGTCATGCTCTGATCGACATAGGGCTTTCCAAAGTATTCCACTTTGTTTTCATCCATGTCATACACGCCGATTTCCATGTCCGTAGAGGATTGGAAAAAGGACTCGAAATCGAGCGGTGCATGTTCTTCAATATATTTATTGGTGGCTTCCAGACCGAAGAGTCCGCCTTCCTTAAAAAGGGGAACGATGCCGATAGCGCCCTTCTGATCCGCCGCTTCAATCGTGGTCACTTTCAGTCTGTCAATCTGACGGGATACGTAAGCCAGAAGGACTTCCGACCCCGAGGAAATGCCGACGGAGTACGGGAAGTAGATTTTCTCTTCGAGAAAAGTCTGCAGAACGCCTGCGCTGTAGGCAATTTTCGTTCCGCCGCCTTCTACAACCAGTCCGCATTTGTACTTATACTGTTTTTCAGACATTCCGAACGCAGCCTTCTTTTCTGGCCTGGTCAGCTACTGCTTTGGATACTTTGTCTTTTACGCGCGGATCGAGGGCGCTGGCGATGACATAGTCTTCCTTCAGATCCTCATCGCTGATCAGCGAAGCCAGCGCTTCAGAAGCCGCGAGTTTCATGCCGTCGGTAATGCGCAGAGCGCCGGCATCCAGAGCACCCCGGAACAGCGCCGGGAAAATCAGAACGTTATTGATCTGGTTGTCAAAATCGGAACGTCCCGTACCTACCACGCGGGCACTGGCTTTCTTAGCAAGAGCCGGATCGATTTCCGGAACCGGGTTGGCCATGGCGAATACGATCGCGTCGTCGTTCATCGAACGAACCATGTCTTCGTCCACCAGACCGGCAGCCGAAACGCCAATGAAGACATCGGCGCCTTTCATGGCATTGCGCAGCGTACCCGGCTTGCCGTCCGGGTTATATTTTTCGGCGAGTTCCTTCTGCATTTCGTTGCGGGCGTTTTCTTTGGTCACGATACCTTTGGAGTTGCAGAGAACGATGTGGCGGAAACCGTACTGACCGAGCAGATCGGCAATGGCGCATCCCGCGGCACCGGCGCCGGAGAAGGCAACGCGTACGTCTTCTTTTTTCTTACCCACAAGTTTCAGGGCGTTAATCAGAGCGGAAAGAACGACGCAGGCGGTTCCGTGCTGGTCATCGTGGAAGACCGGAATGCTCATGCGTTTCTGCAGTTCTTTCTCAATATAGAAACAGTTTGGAGCGGAAATATCTTCGAGGTTGATTCCGCCAAAAGACGGTTCGAGCGCAGCGACAATTTCAATGATCTTATCGGGATCCTGCTCATTGAGAACCAGAGGAATCGCATTGACATCACCCAGTTCCTTGAACAGCACACACTTGCCTTCCATAACAGGAAGGCCGGCCAGTCCGCCGATGTTTCCAAGACCAAGTACAGCCGATCCATCCGAAACAACCGCAATCGTGTTCGAACGTCCGGTATATTCAAAGCTTGTCATAGGATCTTTTGCGATTTCCAGACAGGGAGCGGCAACGCCGGGGGTATAGGCGATAGCCAGATCTTCATGGGTTTTCAGAGTCGGTTTGGAAACGATACCCACCTTTCCCTTCCATGCTTTATGAGCTTCAAGCGCCTTCTTTGCGTAATCCATGGTTTTCTCTCCTCCAGTTTTTTCTCTTAACAGTCTTTTCCAGCCAAAACGAAGGCTTTCGCCCGCGTTTGTTCGGCCGATGTTCTGATTTTGCCCATCGATTCATTTTTTGGGGTACGGGCACTCAATCATAGCACAAACGGCCTGTTTTTCTTTGAATTTCACTTTATTGGATTGATTTTTCCAATAAATTTTCAGCCTGCTCGTTTTTTCCTTGCAAAGAAGAAGTTTCTGTGCTTTTGGATTTGCGGCGATGGATATTCTCCACGTGTGCAATACTCCCTCTGTCTTTTCTTTGACGACGGTTCCTGTTCAAAGCGTCGTAAGGCTTTAAAGCCGCTTTACTTTGCGACAAGAGTGTGTTAGCAAGCTGTACTTTCTATTGTATTCAAAGCGCCCGTTTTGCTTGCACTTTTTTATTACTTTCTACCGAAAATTCAATTTTCTGGCTTTTGAAACCGTTTCCCGTTCACTGGATCTGCGTTTTAGCGAACCTTTTGTCCAGAGTGTTTGACCGACGGACGTAAAACCGGGTTTCTCTTCTTTATTTTTCGCCTTCTGTCAAAAACAGAGGCCCGAGTCGGGTCGGGCCTTGTGTGTTTTTCGGTTTGTCTGTGTTGATCAATTTTTTCTGAACGAAATCTCTTCTGACGTTCGCAAGGCAGAGCACTGACGACATCTGGAAGATCGGTTGGAATCCGGTTCTTCGTTCTCAGATGTCTGCGTGTACGACCTAGTCCAGATTGCCTTCAAGCAGGTGCAGCAGCACGTCTGTCATCTTTTCCATTTTCTGGATGGAGACGAATTCGTAGCGTCCGTGGAAGTTATTGCCGCCGGTTCCAAGGTTTGGCGTAATCAGGCCTTTCCAGGTCAGACTGGCTCCATCGGTTCCGCCGCGGATCGGATCGCTTTTCGGCGTAATGCCGCAGGCTTTCAGAGCCGCCTTGGCGCGCTCAACCGCGCGCATGTCGCCATGCATGGCATCTTCGAGGTTGTAGTACTGATCGCGCATCGTGATCGTGGCGCAGTCTGGCCACATTTCATTGATCACATTGGTCATGTCTTTCATCAGCTGTTTTTTCTGTTCGAATTTTTCCCGGTTATGATCCCGGATAATATATTGGAGAGACGCCTGATCGCAGTCGCCCTTCACTTCCAGAAGATGGATGAAGCCTTCGGTGCCTTCGGTAAATTCCGGGCGGGCCCACTGCGGCAGCATGGACGCGAACTGGACAGCAACCGCTGCTGCGTTGACCATCTTGCCTTTCGCCGATCCAGGATGAATGGCCTGTCCTTTGAACTGGATCTCAGCCATTGCGGCATTGAACGTCTGATAATCGACATTTTCAATTTCTGCCCCGTCGACTGTATAAGCGTAGTCGACCGGGAAGCGATTCAGATCGAAATGCGCCACGCCGCGGCCGATTTCTTCATCCGGGGTAAAGGCCACCATGACTTTTCCATGCGGCTTGCCGGACTGAATCAGCTGTTCGAGCGTCTCCATAATAATGGCGCAGCCGGCTTTATCATCCGCGCCGAGCAGTGTCGTTCCATCAGTGACCAGAATGTCATCGCCAATGACTTCCTTCAGCGAAGGAAACATCTCCGGATTCATGGAATAGTCCTTGCCTAAGGCAATCGTTCCGCCATCATATTTGCTGATGCGCTGCGGATGAACGTTGGCGCCGCTTAGTTCCGAAGCGGTATCCATATGCGAAATCAGACCGATGGCATCGCCCTGAAATCCCTGGGTAGCCGGAATTTCTCCATAAACGACACCATATTCAGAAAGTTCCACGTTGCTTACACCGATCTGCTTCAGCTCTTCTTCCAGTTTTCTGGCCAGAACGAGCTGTTTTTTCGTCGATGGGGCGGTTGTGGACGTTTCATCGGACTGTGTATCCAGAGAAACGTAATCCAGAAATTTATCGGTTACACTCATGCTTTTCTCCCTCTTTTCCTCTGCGTGATTCGCTTCCTCCTTCCCGTTCTGAAAAGGATGAGCTTTCCTGCACTTCGTCTTGCAACAGAAAGAAATGGATTTTCTTTGAGCCGCTGACGAATCGTACAGTCTCCGCAGACAGTTTCTGCTTTTATAGTTTCTATTATAGGCAGTTATTTCTAAACGCCAGAAATTGCGCTCAGAGCAGCTGTCTGGCTGCTTCGAACGTAAGCGTCAAATAAAAGACGGGTATTTTCTCGACCGCCTCCTTGGGATAAT
>NZ_CAPAEZ010000088.1:0-8736 GCF_948576815.1 uncultured Allobaculum sp. | reverse complement strand
GACAATAGCCGCAAGGCAAAGATAGGAAGCTGCCAAACAAAATGAAATCCCCGAAGGATAAAGGAGAAATCCGATATCCTTCGGGGATTTTTCGCTCCGGGGATAAACTATCCCATAGAGAGGGATCCTTACAGCTGCCTTCAGCAGACGGGATCGAACTCGTTTAGAGAATAAGGGGTTGAATGTATGGCGGATAAAAAAACTTTAGCTTACTACCAGGATCATGCGAATGAATTTGTGCGGGACACCAAAAATGTCTCCTTTGGAAAGGTTCAAAGCCGTTTTCTGGAAAAACTCCCCAAAAAAGGATTGATTCTGGATTTTGGATGCGGCTCCGGTCGGGATTCCCTCGCGTTTTCGAAGGCGGGATATGAGGTGGATGCTGCGGATGGCTCCCCGGCTATGGTCAATCAGTGCCGCGCATCCGGAATGGATGCACGTCTGCTGCTTTTTGAAGATCTGAAGGCGCGGGACACGTACGACGGCGTATGGGCCTGCTCGTCGCTTTTGCACTGTTCCCGGGACGAACTTTCCAGAGTGATTCCGAAGGTTTTCCAGGCGTTAAAGCCCGGAGGATGGTTTTACTGTTCCTTTAAATATGGAGAGTTTGAAGGCGAACGAAACGGGCGTTTTTTCTGTGATCAGACAGAATCTTCACTTTTGCCCCTTCTGAAATCCGCCGGATTTGGAGACACCGAAATGTGGCAGAGCAGGGATGTTCGACCCGGCCGATCCGAGCAGATCTGGCTGAACGCATTAAGTCAGAAGAAACCTCTGTAGAAAATACCGAAAGAGGAATGAAAGACGGTTTGATTCTTCCTGATCCTGTTTCTGAACGGAAGAGTTCAACAGAAAATCTTCGCCGGACGGATACAGAGTACGATTTCATGAAGCAGAGGACGATCGTCAAAGCAGAGTCCTCTGCTTTTCCGTTTGGCTTATCTGCAAAACAGAATCCAGCGAAATCTTTGGAATGCCAGCCGGATTCTTACCATTCTGGGTACCGTATATTGAGAGAGTCTGGCATAAATAGAAGAGGCAGACGATTTACGAGGAAAGGAGGAGGCGAAAATGAATTCTGAATTTTTCAGCGGTGGTCCAGTAATCAAAAACCAGATCCTGCCCTTTTTGAATCAGATAAGCGAACAGGCAGATGAAATTGAACTGGCTGTCTCCTTTGTCCGGCTTTCCGGTGTTCGCCTTCTGCTTCCGCTTTTTCGTAAACTGCGCGAAAAGAAGACGAAGATCCGACTGTTATGCGGAACGTATATGGGTATTACAGAACCCGCGGCTTTGCACGTCCTCCTGCATGAACTGGGGGATACCGCCCAGCTGCGGCTGTTCAATAATCCGATTGTTTCTTTCCACCCCAAATGCTGGATTTTTCATTGTTTGGACCATATGGAAATCCTGATTGGAAGCTCAAACCTTTCCCGTTCTGCGCTCACTTCCGGAATCGAATGGAACTACGCGTTCTCTTCCCAGGGAAACGAAAAAAGTACAGAGAAAATTGTGAAAAGTTTTGAAGATCTCTGGTCTTCCAGCATTTTGCTTACGGAAGATTCCATTGAGGAATATCAGCTGGACCGGGAACCGTTTCAAAGCGGGCAGTGGATGGATCTGTTCGCAGCAGAAGATCAGAATCCGGAAGAAGGAAACGAAATTCGGGTGGAACCGAATGCTGTACAGACCGAAGCTTTATACAGGCTGGAAGAAACGCGGCAGAAAGGACAGCAGCGCGCTTTAGTTCAGGCAGCAACGGGAACGGGGAAAACTTTTCTTGCTGCTTTTGATTCTCGAACCTTTGAACGCGTACTTTTTGTCGCGCATCGCCGCGAAATTCTTGCGCAGGCCGCCAAAGCCTTCCATACCGTTCGTCCTGACGCCTCTATCGGCTTTATTGAAGGGGATCGGAAAGAACTGGATCGGGATCTGGTGTTTGCTTCGGTTCAGACACTTGCCAAACCCTGGCTTCTGAATGAAGAAACGCTTCCGTCCGATTCTTTTGACTACATCGTGGTTGATGAGTTTCATCATGCGGCAGCGAGGCAGTATAAAAAGATCCTTTCCTATTTCCATCCAAAATTTCTTTTAGGACTGACGGCTACGCCCTATCGTCTGGACGGCCGTGATCTGTATATGCTTTGCGACTATAACGTCCCCTATCAGATGAATTTGTTTGACGCGATCGCACAGGGATATCTGAGTCCGTTTCGCTACTATGGCATTTACGATCCGACGGATTACGAAAATGTCAAAATCCGAGGCATGCATTTTGACGCGGCGGCTCTGGAGCATACGTACGATCAGAATCTGGAACGCGCTTCTCTCATTTATCGCCATTATCAAAAGCATCCTTCCTCACGCGGACTTGGCTTTTGCATTACCCGAAAACATGCCCGTTTTATGGCGAAGTATTTCCAGTCCAAAGGCATTCCCTGCGCTTCCGTCGTATCTGATCCGGACCTTTCGGAAACATCTACGGATATGGATCGGCAAAGCGCGTTGAAAAAACTGGTAGACGGCGATCTGAAGATTTTGTTCAGCGTCGATCTGTTCAACGAAGGAACCGATATTCCAAACCTGGATCTTGTCATGTTCCTTCGCCCGACCGAGTCGGCGGTCGTATACCTGCAGCAGCTGGGCCGCGGTCTGCGCAAAGCTTCGGGGAAAGACTATCTGACGGTTCTGGACTTTATCGGAAATTACAAAACTGCGTCCTTTGGTCCATCGCTTATCGGCGTGAATCCGGGAACGACTGGGGGAAAAGATAAAGGTTCAGCCAGTTCAGTTCCTCGAAACTGCGTCGTGGATTTTGATCTGGAGCTGATTGATCTTCTGAAAAATCTGGCGAAGCGCAAACAGTCCCGCCTCCAGATTGTACAAGGGCTGTTTTATGACGCGAAGGAAAGTCTTGGCCATATTCCGTCTCGAATGGAACTGCGTCAGGCGCTCAGCGATGAAGATCTGGAATACTGTATGAAGGATGCCAAAATCAGTCCGTTCCACAATTACCTGCCTTTTCTCGATTCCATGCACCTTTTAGACGAAAAGCAGCAGGCGTTTATGCGTTCGCCGGCTGGGAAATTTCTACATTTGATGGAAACTACCAAAATGTCCCGAGTATATAAGCTGGCCGTACTGGAAGTTCTTCGACAAAGTCTGCTCAAAAGCGGAACTATTGCGTCCAGCTATTCGCCAGAAGACGTGCTTCAGGCATGGAAAACCTTCTTTTCAAGGGGAACACGCTGGTCCGATCTGGATGTCGCTTCACGCAATGCGTTTGATCAGATTACGGATGCGGCGCATTTGAAAAAGATCCGCGAAATGCCAGTTAAGCATTTGCTGCTCTCTTTTGATGGGCTGATCAAAAAGTCCGGGGAAGATATGATCACGCTGGACAGCTCTCTGAATGAATACCTGGATTCCCCCTGGTTTCAAAAACAGATTCTGGATATTCTCGACAGTCGAAGCGACGAGTATTATGCATCCCGGTTTGAAGATACAGTTCGCAAATCCACAAAGGAAAAGAATTCAAAATAAAGAATAGAAAGCGTCGGCTGCTCGAGTTTGAGCTGGCCGGCGCTTTTGGCATGGAAGTTCATCCCTATTCCAGAGCCGGCATTCTATGCCGTAGCGGGTTGTGCTTTGCCGGGGATGAGAGCTTTGGCTTATTCCTTTGCGACGGATGGATTTTCACGTCTGTTTTCGCACTATTGGAGAAAATCCTTCAAATGACTAAAAGAAGCATGTATTTCAGTAAAAGTTTACTCGTATACTCTTTAGTGTAAGCGCTTATTTTGAGCAAAGGATGGAGAAACAATGAAACTGAGTAAAAGCATTTCGGTGCTGTCCTGCGCCGCGCTTGCTCTTGGAATTCTTCCCCAGAGCCCTCTGCAGTCCCCGTGCAGATGATGGCCGCGGAGGAAGAGACTGAATCGCACAATCTGGCTTTGAACAAGCCGATCACCGCTTCCGACAGTGAAAGCGGCAGTGAAGCTCAGAAAGCCGTCGACGGCGATTCCAATTCCTGGTGGACGACGGTTACGCCAGCCTGGATTCAGGTTGATCTGGAGGGGGTCTGCAAGATCGACCGGATCAATCTCATGGCCTGGTTTAACCCGGATGAAGGTCATGCGAACCGCTACTACGAATACAAAATTCTTGGCAGTACGACCGGCGAAGAAGGATCGTTTACAGTCCTTGCCGATCATACGGGAACGTCCAATCGAACCTGGAACACGCCGGAAGGAGAAAGCGATTCGTTTACGGATGTCAAAGCCCGTTACATTCGCATTGAATATACGGCAACCCATGCCGACAATCAGCCCAACAACCACAACGCCCATCTGATGGAGCTGCAGGTTTATGGATCAATCAGTCTGGATGAGCCGCACGATCTGATGCTGCATTCTACGGTCAGTGCGAGCAGTTCAGAAGAATGGTATCCGGCCGAAAATGCTGCAGACGGCAATCTGGACAGCTACTGGGGCGCTGAAGGACCGGCAGATCTGTACGTCGACTTAAATGGCATCTTCGATCTGAGCTCCATTCAGGTCATTCCGTATTTCGCGGATGACCGCTCGTACACGTATGAGGTGTACACGAGTCTGGATGGCCGCGACTACAGTCTTTATGGCGAAAAGAAAGACAATACGCCCCAGACCCGGGATGGCGAAATGTTTACCAAAGAAGAGGAAGGCGTTCGCTATGTCATGATTTCCATGCTGACTAACTCGAAGAACCCTTCCGTTCACGTCAATGAAATTCACATTGTCGGAAAACAGAGTACGTCGGTAACGCCGCCGGTCGATGAAGACGAAAACAACCTGGCTTTAAACCGCCCGGTTTATGTGTCCAGTCAGCAGGACGGCATGAATAAGGAAAATCTGACTGACGGCGACAATTACACCGCCTGGGCTCCAAAATTCTGCCCGGCATACGCCCAGATTGATCTGGAACGCAACGTTAAGCTTTCGGCGATTCAGGTGATTCCGCCGGTAACGATGGGATCGGAAGAATACACGCAGTATTCGGTTTACGCCTCTCTTGATGGCGAGACGTACGATTTGGTTGGCCAGAAAAACGATACAAAACCAAGTCCGACTGCCGGCGAACGCTTTGCGATCGATTCCAAAGAAGCGCGATATATCCGCGTTCTCGTGGAATACTGCTCCACGCAGGATACACTGCCGATCAGCGAAGTCCGTGCCTATGGCGAAGAAACGGATAGCGAACTGCAGTCGCCGGATACCCTTTCCATTCCGGATTTTAAGTATACTGGCTACGCCGCACCCGTAACGCAGGAAGAAACGCTGCGTGAAGTTCGAAATCTTGTCAGCCGCACGGTTGGCGAAAGCTATAACGACTGGTTTGAATTCGTTCTCGATGATGCAAAATCGAATGGACTCGACTGGTATGAAATCGACATGCACAACGGAAAAGTGCGTATTCGAGGCAACAAAGGTCTGTCTCTGACGACCGGTCTGAACTATTACTTCAAGTATTTCTGCAGCGTGCAGATTGCCCGACAGACCGGTCAGGTGAAAATGCCGGCGGAAATTGTGGAAGTTCCCAGTACGATCCGCAAGGAAAGTCCCTATGAAGTCCGCTACGTGTACAACTACTGCACGCATTCCTACAACATGGCCTTCTGGGGCGAAGACGAGTGGCAGAACGAACTCGACTGGCTGACCCTCAACGGCTACAACACCGTTCTGGATATTACCGGTCAGGAAGAAGTCTGGAGACGCTTTTTAGGCGGACTCGGCTACAGCGAACAGGAAGTTCGCGACTGGCTGGTCGGACCAGGCTATCTTGGCTGGATGTACATGGCCAACGTGGAAAACATCAGCGGCCCGATTCCGCACGACTGGTTTGAAAAAAGCACAGAACTTGCCCGGCATAACCAGCGTTCCATGCGCGCTTTAGGCATGACGCCGGTTTTGCAGGGATATTCCGGCATGGTGCCTACGAACATCACGTCCAAGGATTCCTCGGTAGAAATCATTGATCAGGGATGGTGGAACGGCATCCAGCGTCCGGCTATGCTCAAAACCAATACCGCCACGTATGACGACTACGCAACCAGATTTTATCAGGCGCAAAAAGAAGTGTACGGCGACTGGGCCCACTATTATGCGACCGACCCCTTCCATGAAGGCGGCAACACCGGCGGCATTGGCCGGGACACCGTCGGATGGGAAGTTCTCGACGCAATGAAGAAATACGATTCGAACTGTGTCTGGGTTATCCAGTCCTGGTCTTTTGAATCCGATCTGCTTTCCTGGTTTTCCAGCGAAGAAAAACAGAACAATATCCTGCTGCTCGATCTGGATGGAACCCGCAATGCCAAATTTGACGATACGAACGAATTCGCCGGAAGCAGCTGGACCTATTGCATGCTGGAAAACTATGGCGGCCGCGTCGGCCTTTGCGGCAACCTGAAAAAAATCGCCCAGATTCCAGGCCGTGTCCGCAAGGGCACCAGCCACATGGTCGGCATGGGCATCGCTCCGGAAGGTACGGGCAACGATCCGGCGAAATACGATCTCTGGGGCGAAATGATGTGGGAAAGCGAAGACATCGATGTGGAAAAGTGGCTCGACAGCTACATCGAGCGCCGCTACGGTGCGGTAACGACGGACGCCAAAGCGGCATGGAAAATTCTTCTGAATACCGCCTACTCCGATCTTGAATACTTCAAGACACCGCCAGAATCCATCTTCTGCGCCATGCCGCACTTTGATGCGTCCAAGGCAGCGCCAAACGGTTCGTTTGACCGTCACTACAATATTGCGCAGTTTGAAAACGCCCTTACGTTGCTGATGAAGGACTATGACCGCTTCAAAACGAGCGAAGGCTATCAGTTCGATGTGAATACGCTGCTTCGCCAGTGCGTCGCCAACAGCGCCTACCCGGTTTATCAGGAATTCACATCGGCCTACCGAAACAGGAACGTATCCGAGTTTGATCAGGCGTCTGCTGAGTTCCTCGACCTTCTGGATTTGCAGGAACAGGTGCTCAACTCGAACAAAAACTCGATGCTTGGAAACTGGCTCGAGCCGTCCAGAAAAGCCGGCGAAAGCGAAGATGATTTCACGAAGCGTATTTATGAAATGAATGCGCGCGGTCTGATCACGACCTGGGCACCGTACTACACCTGGGGCGTTTACGATTACGCCAACCGCGAATACGGCGGTCTGCTCAAAGACTATTACGGTGCACGGTGGACCACGTGGATTGACCGTCTGAGCAAGGATATTCATGGCGACCAGACGTGCAGTGTAGAAAATATGAGCAGCAAGGAATCCTATCGCTTCGCCTGGAATTTCTGCCGCAGCGATACCGTCTACTCCAATGAACCGAGCGGCGATGTCAAAGCTCTCTACAATCGTTTCATTACCAGCTGCTCGCTCAATAAGCCGGTCGATTCTCTCGTCAGCTACATGTACACGATCGATACCGGAACGCATAAGATTTCTAAAGTTCCCGTACAGACTACGAAAGCAGTCTTCCTTTCCAACGTGATCATGCCTGAGGGTTCCACAATTGCCATCACCCGCGGTTCGAAGACCCTTGACGACGAGGATCTTCTGGAAAAGGACGATCAGATTCTGCTCACCCTTTCCAATGGAACGAAGCTGACGTACACGATTGGCGAACTCGTTGTTCCTACAGATTTCTCCCGCCTCGATACGCTGATGAAACAGGCCCAGTCGCTGATTGCCTCCGATTACGACGCCGAAGCCTGGGCTGCGTTCAACACTGCTCTGACCGATGTCAACGTCGTTTACGTCAACCCCGAAGCGTCCCAGGAAGAAGTGGATGCAGCCTGCACCCGACTGGAAGACGCTCTGGATCAGCTGGAAGCCATCTTTGCCGACTACACCGCGCTCGACGCTCTGGTTCAGGAAGCGGACGCTCTCGATCCGGATGACTACGCGAATTTTGAAGACGTTCAGAACGCTCTGGATGCCATCGTAAGAAATCTCCCACGCTCCAGACAGAAGGATGTCGATGCGATGGCCAGAGCCCTGCAGTCCGCTCTCGATGGACTGCAGAGAAAAGACGATCCGTCCCTTGTCTTTGACTATTCACTCCTGGAGACTCTCTGCGATAAAGCCGAAGCACTTGATCTTACAGACTATGCTTCAGCCGGTCAGGAAGAATTCACGTCTGTCCTGAACGCGGGCAAGGCTCTTATTCGTCACGCGTCTTCACAGAAGCAAATCGACGATGCGGCCAAAGCACTCCATTCAAGCCTTCTCGATCTGCGTCTTCTCCCCGACAAAGAAGCGCTGGCAAGTCTGAATCCGGACTGATTTTTCCAATCGAAAAACAATATCTTTTCGAATAAAGGCGCCCATCCTGAGCACATCAGGACGGGCGCCTTTCCTGCGTTTTGTCCCAAAAATCCTATGTGAAGCTGAACGAAAAAATCACAAATAAAGCTTGCGTCCGGAGAGAGGACATGCTATTCTAACGGAGCGCTTTTCGAAAGAGAACTTTTGAAAAGTCGAAAAAGGACTTTATCTATCGCATAAAATTCATAAAGTGAAAAAATTAAAAATATTCACAAAAAGAGTTGACGCGATCAAAAAGCCATGATAAACTAAATGAGCCTTGTGAGGGAACAATAAATATTCACAAGACAAATCCTGTCCATCGAGGACAGGGAAAAATGGATCTTTGAAAAACGAGCATCAGTAAGAAGACATAACAGAAGGTCTAACG
>NZ_CAPAEZ010000087.1:0-9589 GCF_948576815.1 uncultured Allobaculum sp. | reverse complement strand
AGCGTATCTAATATTCAGTCTCGCGTATACCCGTCGATTGTTTGACACTTACGGTCTTTTCCTTTTGGCCGTCGGTTTCAACCGCAAAAAAACTCGGATCTTCCCAGAGAAGGCCCGAGTTTTCGTTTTGGTAAATACTGAGGAATGAAACGCACAATAAAAGCAGAAAAATTCGTCACAGAGCCAGAGAGAAAAACTTCGGATCAGGAAACGGTCTTTTTTGCGCCCTGCCAGCTGTTTCGGCGAAGGAGTTCCTTATCGATATCGTTGGCGGTCTGCGTCTTCTTTCGCGTCCATAGGGGAGCAAGCAGATCGCTGGCCAGACCGTCGCCGGTTACGCGTTCGATAATGATGTGTTCATCGATCACTTCCAGCTGATCGCAGACAATGGATACATATTCCTGCGCGCCAAGAAGAGGAAACGGTTTGTTCAGCCAGCTCTGGCCCAGACGGGAATTGTCCAGCAGATGAAGCATGTGAATTTTGAGCGCGCCGGGTTGAAGGGAACTGGCAAAGCGGGCGGTTTCGAGCATCATCTCTCGGGTTTCGCCCGGCAGTCCATTAATCAGATGCAGGACAGAACGCAGATGATGCCTTTGGCATAACGCGATCGCGTTTTTCGCATCTTCGGGCGTATGGCAGAAATTCATGGCCTTTGCGGTCTGAGGATGAATGCTCTGCAGGCCGAATTCGACCCAGACTTCCTTGTGATACTTCGCCTGCATTTCTTCCAGCCATGCAGCGGTCTCTTCACAAAAACAGTCGGTTCGCGTAGCGATGGAAATCGCGCAGACTTCATCCGAGGCAAAGAAGGGAATATAAATCTTTTTCAGCGTTTCAAGCGGGGCGTACGTATTGGAAAAGGACTGAAAGTAGGCGATGCCAAGACACTCGGGCCATTTTTTGCGGGCCCGTTTCAGATTTGCCTGGTACTGGGTCTGGAGCGACTGGCCGCTTTGCAGAATCGTATCGCCGCTTCCGGCAGATGAGCAGAAGGCGCAGCCGCCCACGCCTTTGGTTCCATCCCGGTTAGGACAGGAAAATCCCGCATTGAGCGGGATTTTGGCAATTTTTCGTCCATACTGTTTCTTCATCGCATAGGAGAAGGTGTGGTAGCGCTTGTTGGTATCGGAAAAGGGAAAGGGGTTGTCCAGAATCTGGTTCATTAGAGCGTGCGTCCAACCACTTTCGCAATCGCCCGCGCTTTAGTGACCAGTTCCGCATATTTATCCGGTTTCAGCGACTGCGCGCCATCGCTCCAGGCGTGCGCCGGATCGGGATGCACTTCAATGATCAGACCGTCTGCGCCAGCTGCAATCGCGCCTAACGCCTGCGCTTCGACAAGCTTCCAGTCGCCGGAGGCGTGGGACGGGTCGATGATAACCGGCAGATGAGTCCGTTCTTTCAAAATCGGAATGACTGCCAGATCGAGGGTATTGCGGGTGTATTTCTCAAACGTGCGGATGCCGCGTTCGCAGAAAATTACGTTTGGATTGCCTTCGGACATAATGTATTCCGCGGCCATGATCCACTCTTCAATCGTATTGGCCAGACCTCTCTTGAGCAGCACCGGCTTTTTCGTGCGGCCGACGGCTTTCAGAAGATCAAAGTTTTGCATGTTGCGTGCACCAATCTGAATGACGTCCACGTTTTCAACAAATTCATCGAGCTTGTCGATGCTCATCAGTTCGGTTACGATCGGCAGTCCGGTAAGTTCTCTGGCATGAACGAGATCCTGAATGCCTTCCGAGCCGAGACCCTGGAAGGAATAGGGAGACGTTCTGGGCTTGTAGGCGCCTCCGCGCAGCATATCCGCTCCGGCTTCCAGCACTTTGCCGGCAGCCTCGCAAATGGCACCGTCGCCTTCAACCGCGCACGGGCCGGCGATCATGACAATTTTCTGTCCGCCGATTTTGATGCCGCTGACATCGATGACGGTATCTTCCGGATGGAACATGCGGTTGGCCAGCTTGTACGGCTGGGCAACGCGCTGCACGTTAAAGACGATGGGATTGGCCAGCAGGGACCGCTCATCAATGGACGCGGTATCGCCGACCAGGCCGAAGACGTCGTAGTTTTCACCGACAATTTTGGTGATGGAAAGATTGCGGCTTTCCAGATCCGCAATCAGCTCATTGACAGCCTGTTCTGGGGCCGTCTTTTTTAAAGTAATAATCATAGTGAATACAGCTCCTTTAAACTCTCGACAGATCAGAAGATCTCTGACTTACGCAAAAGAGTATCCGCTCTTTTACCGGTTTTGTCCGGGAGAGCATCGCAATTGGAAGCGATACAGGACGAAAAGCAGGAAAACGGGAAGGAAAGCGGGTGCCCGATTTTTCGAAAACGGATCGATCGGGTAAGTCTGCACTATCATACCGCCTTGAAAACTCGTTCAAAAAATTCGAGCGGAAAATTTCATAACTCGAAAGAAAACAGGAGGTTTTGCCGCCATAAACCGCCTGCGTATTCGAGATTCTCGATATTCATTGTTATGAAACTTAAAAACACAAAAAGGAAAACCGATCGATTTTCTGGGAAGGAAAATACAGGAAATCGTCCTGACAAGGCCGTAAAATGTCCACTTTGGTCATAGCTTTGACGACAAAACGATTTATGCCTATCATGAAATCAAGGATCAGCCCCGATCCATCTGACAAGGAGTGAGTTTATGAAAATCAACATTGTTGGAAAGAATATTTCCATTACCCAGGCACTCGAAGACCGCATCACCAAGAAACTGAAAGGTCTCGAGAAGTACTTCCTGATCGGGGAAGACGACACCGCAAAAGTTCTGCTGACCTCCCATCCGAACCACAATAAAATCGAGGTCACCATCCCGACGAAGGCCGCGATCCTGCGTGCCGAAACCGTCGATGTCGATATGTACAATGCGATCGACAAAGTCGTAGACAAACTGAAAGACCAGATTCGCCGTCAGAAAACGCGTCTCGAAAGCCGCAAGGACAAGGCATCGCCGCTCTACGAAGCCTTCCTCGACTTCGATATTCTAGGTGAAGAAGATCCGGAAGACATCGTCGTCAAGACCAAATCCATCGAACTCGAGCAGCTCTCGCTCGATGAAGCGATCACCCGCATGGATCTGCTCGATCACACTTTCTTCATCTATCTCGATGATGAAACCGGCAAACCCGCTGTAGTCTACTGCCGCAAAGACGGCGGCTACGGTCTGATCGAAACCGAATAAGTCCAGAACGGGACGCATTCGCTAAAGCCTCAGGCCAGAACGAATGCCGCCTGCCCGCCATAAGAGAACCGGGAAAATCCAGTAAATCAGGCAGAGCAGGGATCGCCCGATTCTACAGGATCTGAAAAATACAGAAGGGAAGCTGAAAAGCTTCCTTTTTCTGTATAAAGGCTGCATAGAACAATTGATAATTCTCAACACAGGACTATAAAGCATCTTTTTATGGCACAATTTAGGAAAGCGCTTTCAACCCGCTGAAAACAAACAGAGGATCCAATCGAAAGAAGCGGTTTTCTCTGGATAGGATCCTGGAAAGGAGATTGTATATGCCTGTTTCTTTTCGCAAATCGGATTTAGAAAACACAGAACCCCGAATCTGTCATTCGGGAAAACTCGGCAGCGCCGAGTGGACAATTGATGAAGACGGCCTTCTCGTCATTGGCGAAGGCACGATGAACACCGACGAGCTTCCGCCTTCCAGACATGAGGACGAAGATACGTCCGATCGCTGGCCATGGTATCCCTGGCGCAAGGAAATCGACCGGGTAGACGGCAGCGCGCCTCTCAAGGTAATCGGTGATCTGAGCTATGCATTTGGCGGTGCCGAACGCGCCACCGTCAGCAAGCGCGGCATTTACACTTCAATTGAATCGATCGATCTCTCCGGCTGGGACACGAGCGAAGTCACCAGCATGCGTTCGCTCTTCTTTGACTGCAGCGGCATGACCGAACTGAACATCGACGGCTTTCAGACCGGAAACGTGCGGGATATGGCCAACATGTTCAACGGATGTTACAGCCTGCATGAACTGAACGTACAAAGCTTCGATACGCGAAGTGTCGAAGACATGTCCGGCATGTTTACCAGCTGCTACCTGCTCGAAAGCCTCGACGTTTCCGGTTTCGATACGTCCAATGTTCGAAACATGGAAAGCATGTTCGCGTTCTGCCACCGGCTGGGCGGTCTGGATGTATCTCACTTTGACACGTCGAAATGCGAGGACATGGGATTTATGTTCTCGGGCGACCGCGCCCTGCAAAGTCTGGATCTCTCCGGCTTCGATACCCGGCATGTGACGAATATGGACTTCATGTTTTCCGAGTGCAGCTCAATTCAGTCGCTCAATCTGGAAAGCTTTGATACCGCCAATGCCCTGAGCCTTTTCAAGATGTTCAACGATGCCTATCAGCTGCAGCGCCTGAACATCACGCATTTCCAGACACAGAACGCCCGTTTCATTCAGAAGATGTTTGACGGCTGCAAGGCGCTTTCTGTTGTCGGATTCGGCTCTGGGGTGCAGAACACGCTGAAGGCGTTTCGATCCCGCTTCCCGAAAGGCGAGTGGTATCTCAATAACGAAGGCCCGTTTGCCCTTCTCAAGCTGCCCGCTTTAGAGGAAGGCCAGACTGGCTGGCTGACACGCACAAAGCAGATGAGCGACGCCTTCAAGGACTTCTAGAACGGCAGCTCCACGCTCCTCTTTGAATCGTTCAAACCCGATTGCATTAGAGCGCATGAGCATGAAATTTTATGCGCTCTGACCTGAAAAGCGACGCAAACCATTGCGCATAATCCCTGCTTCAGAATATGGAAAGCGCTTGCGAATTGCTCATAGGTAAAGTTCGATTGGAGATTGCGTGCGGATCTTTTGAGGACGCCGGAAAAGCCGCCATAAATTTTGCAGAATTCTATCGCCGCACTTGTATTCACGCCGTCTGGTCAGTAAAATACCACAAGCGGCAAAAATCGCCCTGTACCCATTCGATAGACAAACCCCGATCGATTTCCTGGCCTGACTTTCAAAAAAATCGGCTTTCTTACACGCAGATTCCATTGCGGAAAGGACAGGCGGCCACGGGTTTTCCTGGTTTCTGACCTTTCTGTCGTATGGTAAGATAAAAATTGTTTGGAGGAGGTTTATTTATGGGACTGATGGATCGTTTTAAATCATTCGTTGAACCTGGTGACGACGAAGAATACGTAGAAGAAGATGAAGTCGTAGAAACAGCAGAACAGTCTGCACCTACAGCTCGTTCTGCTGGCAACGCGTACGAAGTGAAGAAAGACAACGGCGCACCGCATCTGGATGCCAACACAAAAATGGTTCTTTTTGAGCCGAGAAGCCTGAACGAATCGGAACTGGCTGGCAACCGCATGAAAGAAGGCCGCGCAGTTGTAGTGAACCTGCACAAGCTGACTGATGAATATGCTCGCCGCATGGAAGACTTCCTGACTGGTGTAGCCTTTGCCCTTGGCGGAGAGCTCAAGCATATCGGACCGGATGTAATTCTCTGCTATCCGAAAGAAATCGGCGTAGCAGGCTCGATCAACCTGAACGACGAAGCTGAAGAAGAATCTGCTCAGTAATCATGGCGGAAAACACAAACGGTCATGAACAGTTTTTTCGATCGGTACAGAACGGCATCGACCGTTTTGAACGATTTGGAAAACCGTTCATGACCGGTTTTTTAACCCCTTTTGAAAAAATGCAGATCGGCCGAATCGCCGCGAAAGCCGGCGGGCGTTTTGACGGCGGATATCCGGACGCCGTACGCTGCCGCTTTATTCTCGACGAGGCTTTTGACCGTCCCGATCCAGAAGAAGACGGACTGTATATTCCAACAGGGGAATGCTGCGTAATGAAGGCAAAACTGCCTGCCTCTTCTTCCAGAGTGCTGAAGCATTCCGATGTGCTCGGCGCCCTGATGCACTCCGGCTTAAAGCGGGAGTCCATCGGCGATATCGCCGCAAGCCCGGATGCGCTCTATCTGGTCTGCAAGAGCGATCTGGCTGAATTCATTCATCAGGAAATTCGTCTGATCGCAAGAACCCCCGTCGAATTTGAAGAATGCGATCCGCTGGAAATGCCCAAACCGGTCTTTGAGCATCTCAAGATCAACACGGCAAGCATGCGCGCCGACTGCATTGTGTCAGCGCTTGCCCATTGCTCTAGAGCGGACGCAAAAAGCCTGATTGCACAGGGATTTGTAAAAGTCAATGATGCGATTCTTGAATCCGCGAAAGTGCTGTGCAATAATGACACCATCTCTGTACGCCGCCATGGAAAGTTCATGATAGGCGAACTCGACGGTGTCAGCAGAAAAGGCAGACTGATCGTAAATATTCTGAAATATCAATAAATGAATTTGTAAACAGAAAAAGCAATGACAAAGACGCGTCCTGCAGAATTTGGAAAGCAGAGAGCAGCCGGTTTGGTGAAAAGGCTGCATGAAAAATCTGCAGGGTATCACTTTGAAGCTGAAAAGGGGAATGGAGTACTCTTTTCCGGAAGCAGACCGTTATCTGCGAGTGCTTCAGGGAAAACGCCCTGAAGAAGTAAGGTGGTACCGCGCATTGTCGTCCTTAAACAAGGGCGGCTTTTTTTGTGTCTGCAGAAAGGACGTAAGAGAATGGAGAAAAAGAACGATTATAAATCGACCCTCCAGATGATGAAAACGACGTTCGAAATGAGAGGAAACCTCCCCAGGAAAGAACCGGTTTTTCAGAAACGCTGGCAGGATGAACATCTTTACGAAAAGATGCTCGCCAAACGCGAAGGCTGTGAGCCTTTTGTACTGCATGACGGTCCTCCGTATGCCAACGGGGACATCCATATCGGTCATGCGATGAATAAAGTCCTCAAGGATGTCATTAACAAATCGAAATTCATGCAGGGCTACCAGGTTCCTTACATCCCCGGATGGGATACGCACGGTCTCCCTATCGAAACCGCGGTAACCAAGCTTGGCTATGACCGCAAGAAAATCGGTATCCCGGAATTCCGCAAGATCTGCCGTGAATTTGCGCTCAAGCAGGTAGAACGTCAGAAAAAAGGTTTCCTGGCTTTAGGATCGATCGGCGATTACGATCATCCCTACATCACGCTGACTCCGGACTTTGAAGAAGAACAGATCCGTATTTTCGGAAAGATGGCGGTAGACGGTCTGATCTATCAGGGCCTCAAACCGGTTTACTGGTCTCCTTCGAGCGAAACCGCTCTCGCGGAAGCCGAAGTCGAATACAAGGATGTAACTTCGCCGACGATCTACGTGAAATTCCAGGTCAAGGACGGCAAGAGCATCCTCGATGAAAACGACTATTTCGTCATCTGGACGACCACCCCATGGACCATCCCGTCCAACCTCGGTATTTCCGTTCATCCCCGCTTTGAGTACGCCCGCGTCAAAACCGATCAGGGCAATCTGATCGTGCTTTCCACAATGGTGGAAGAACTGATGCAGCGTTTTGGCATTGAAAACTACGAAGTCCTCCAGATCATCCCTGGCAAGGATCTCGAATATATGACCGCAACTCATCCGCTTTATCCGGAAGTGGAATCTCTCGTTATGGTCGGCGAACACGTCACTGACGATTCCGGTACCGGTCTGGTTCATACCGCGCCTGGCTTTGGTATGGACGACTTCATGATCGGCCGCAAGTACGGTCTGCCTGTCTTCGTAAACGTTGACGCGCAGGGCCGCATGATGGATGTCTGCGGACCGCGTCTGGCCGGCAAAACCGTAGACGAAGCCAATCCGATCGTCATCGACTGGCTGACCGAAAAAGGTGCCCTGCTGAGCCGTGAAGATATCGTCCATTCCTATCCGCACGACTGGCGTACGAAAAAGCCGATCATCTTCCGTGCGACAACACAGTGGTTTGCTTCCATCGATAAAATCCGTGATCAGCTCCTCGATCAGATCCACTCCATTTCCTGGGTACCGGCATGGGGCGAAGACCGCATGAACAACATGATCGCCGACCGTGCCGACTGGTGCATTTCGCGTCAGCGTGCCTGGGGCGTACCTATTCCAATTTTGTATGGCGAAGACGGCACCCCGCTGATGGATCCGGTTCTGTTTGATTATGCAGCAAAGCTGATCGGCGAATACGGATCCAACGTATGGTTCGAACGCGACGCCAAGGATCTCGTTCCGGAAGGCTATACGAACGAACATTCGCCAAACGGTCTCTTCACGAAGGAAACCGATACGATGGACGTATGGTTTGACTCCGGAAGCTCCCATACGGGCGCGATGAAAAAACGCGGCCTCGGCTATCCGGCAGACCTGTACTTTGAAGGCTCCGACCAGTATCGCGGCTGGTTCAACTCTTCTCTGATCATTGGAACCGCCGTATACGGACAGGCTCCGTACAAACAGGTTCTTTCCCACGGATTCATCATGGACGAACAGGGACGCAAAATGTCCAAATCCCTGTGGAACGCCATGGCTCCGGCGGAAATCACCAACAAGTTCGGTGCGGACGTGCTGCGTCTTTGGGCGTGCATGGTGGACTATCAGGCCGACTGCTCAGTAGGCGACAATATCCTCAAACAGGTATCCGATACGTACCGCAAAGTCCGCAACACCTTCCGCTTCCTCGTCGGCAACCTGGACGGCAATACGTTTGGCAAGGACGATCTGCTCGATGTTGAAACGCTTTCGCCGCAGAACAAGTTCATCCTCGCTCTGCTCGACGATACGGTTGATGAAGTCCGCAAGGCGTACAACGAATACCGTTTCTCAGATGCGGTCAACCTGATGGTGATCCTGATGACTAACGAGCTCTCGAGCTACTACCTCGACTACGCGAAAGATATCCTCTATTGCGATGCAGAAGATTCGAGAGACCGCCGCGAAATCCAGACCGTTCTGTATCTCACGGCTTCGATTCTGACTCGTCTTTGGGCTCCAATCCTGGCGCACACCGCCGAAGAGATCAACGACCTCATGAAGTTCGATGAAGAATCCATCCACCTTTCCGAGTTTGTTAAATCCGGTCTGATCGAAGACACCACAGAACTGAAAAAGAACATGGAAACCGCGCTTGCGCTGCGCAAGGACGTACTGAAGGCTCTTGAAGAAGCCAAGACCGACGGCGTTCTGAAAAAATCCAACGAAGCCGTTCTGCGCATCCATGCCAATGATGAACTGCGCAGTATCGTAGAGGAGTACATCTCCAATCCGGCTCAGTGGCTGATGGTCGAGTCCGCTGAGTTCACGGACGAATCGCTCAAGCCGTATTCGGTATGCGAGATCGAAGTGAAACATACGGACGGACATCTTTGCGAAAGATGCCGCAACTATACGCACAGCCATCATGAAGGCGGCGTATGCGACCGCTGCGCAGAAGTTCTCGGCGTAGAATAAACGAAAATTTCCGGTTTCTGTCCGGATCCGAAACGGTCATGGACAAATCCCTGCTTTCTAAAGAAAGATTTTTGAGACTGCCTCGTCAGCCGATTTTTCGGCCGATTGAAGCAGTCTCTTTTGTTTTCGCAGCACGAGGCAGAAATAATTTTGAAAAGCAGCTGGCCGTCCGCAAAGTAAGTGTCAAACAATCGACGGGTATACGCGAGACTGAATATTAGATACGCT
>NZ_CAPAEZ010000086.1:0-9762 GCF_948576815.1 uncultured Allobaculum sp. | reverse complement strand
AGGAACTAACCTGATTTGTAAGTGAGCTTGTGAAGCTTAAGTGAACAGCATTGGAGATATTCGAAGAAAAAGTCATATACGGCCGGACTCATTTCTTTTAATAAATCCGGATACAGGAAATAGTAGACGCCGGCTTCCGCGAAAAATTCGCTGCGGTTCGTCGCTCCATATTCACCGAAGAGATCTTTTTGCGTCTCATAAATTTCTTTCCAGCGCGGCAAAGAGGATATGCGCAGCGTCGATCCGTGCGTTCGTACATCCGCCAAATGGACCAGTTCGTGAACGATCGTCTCCTTAAAGCTTTCCGGACTGGAAAGACTGCATGTTCTTCCGTTTCGAAAATACGTAAGGTATTCCGACCGGTTCAGATCCGGCACCTTGATGGCGGCGGTGAAGTTGGACGCACGTGAAAAACCGGCTGCATCAATATTCGTCTCCTGCTCGATCGCCTGGTTGAACGAGTTTTCGCTCAGAAAATAAATTCCAGCCGCCTGCTTTTTCAGAGCGGAGGGCAGTTCGTGAATCATCTGCACGATCGCCTTCTTTTCCGCGTCGCCCGGCATAGATTCCTGATCGCTCACTTCAAAATAGACCGCCGGATGTTCATTGCCTTCCTGCACGCAGTTTTCAAAGAGGGATGAGGACTGCTGCAGCGTCTGCTGGACAGCCGAGTCGCGCACGGTAATCAGCTGAATAAACGGAACCGGCGTATGAAGCAGATAGACGAAATAGCCGCAAAACGCCGCCACGCCCGCTGCCGAAATGAGAAAAGACAGAATTTTACGCTTTCGAAACAGGAAAAAGAGAAAAACCGTGCCCCCCACGGTCAGCGAGGGAACGATCAGTGCCGGAGAGGATATGGCCTGTTTCCAGATGATCTCAAAATCGCCGGCAAAAACGATCAGGAAAAGAAAGAGCGATCCAGCAAAAAGTCCGTACAGCAGCGATACGAAGAAGGCAGAAAGAGAACTCTTCCTGCCTTGCGGTTTATTTTTCATTTCTATGGGTCAAATGCGTCCAGAAGAGAAAGCCTTAGTTTTCTTCGGTTTTCTCTTCTGCGTCAGCCGCGTGGGCTTTCGCTTCTCTGGCTTCTTTGGATGCCATGGTTTCGCTGCTGTTCTTATTCAGAGAACTCAGAATCGAGTCGATCTTGCGGCCCTGATCGAGAGAGGTATCCTGAACAAAAATCAAATCCGGCATCTTGCGCGCTTTGATGTTGCGGGCGAGCGTACTGCGGATAAAGCCTTTCGAGGCCTGCAGCACTTTCATTCCGGCATCATTGCGTTCCTGTTTTCCCAGAAAGGAGACGTATACTTTCGCCTGCGACATATCGCGGGTGCATTCCACATCCGTAACGGTCACGAAGCCGAGTTTCGGGTTTTTCAGTTCGAACTGAAGAATCCGACTGATCTCCTTTTTGAGGATCTGATCCATTCTGTCCTGTTTAAGCGTCATTTTTAACTTCCTGATCTTCGAAAGCTTCAATGATATCGCCGACTTTGATGTCGTTGAAGTTTTCAATTGTCATACCGCATTCAAAGCCCTGGCTGACTTCCTTCACGTCCTTATCGAAACGACGCAGGGATCCCAGCTTGCCGGTGTAGACAACAATGCCATCGCGGATCAGGCGGCATGAGGAGTTATGGCGAATCACGCCGTCGGTTACGTACGAACCAGCGATGGTTCCGACTTTGGATGCCTTATAAATCTGACGAACTTCCGCCTGACCGGTAACGACTTCTTCGTAAACCGGGGCGAGCATGCCTTTCATCAGGCCTTCAAGTTCTTCAAGTGCCTTGTAAATAATGTTGTGCAGTCGGATTTCCACGCCTTCTTCTTCCGCTTTCTTACGAACGGCTGCTGTCGGACGGATGTTGAATCCGTAAATGATGGCGTTCGACGCGGAAGCGAGCATGATATCCGATTCGGTGATGGAACCGACGGTCGAACGGATGACGTTGACTTTGACGGTATCCACAGCCAGCTTTTCGATCGAGGCTTTCAGGGCTTCTGCAGAACCCTGAACGTCGGCTTTGATGAGGACGTTGATTTCCTTCATATCGCCTTCGCTGATCATGCGGGCCATATCTTCCAGAGAGCGGGCAGAGGAAGAAGCACGTTCCGATTCAATCTGCTTGGACTGACGGTGACCGGCAATCTCAGCAGCCTTTTTATAGGAATCGTAAACCATGAACACGTCGCCGGCACGCGGCACTTCGTTCAGACCGATAATTTCGACTGGAGTCGACGGTCCTGCACTCTTGAGTTCCATACCCTTATCCGAAGTCATCTTACGGATACGGCCATAGGCGGTTCCGGCAACGAGAGAATCGCCGGAGTGGAGCGTACCCTGCTGAACGAGCAGCGTAGCGACCGGTCCGCGGCCTTTATCGAGCTTGGCTTCAATAACGGTACCGCTGGCGGCTGCATCCGGGTTGGCTTTCAGCTCCTGCATATCGGCAACGAGAAGCAGGGATTCGAGCAGGTCGTTTACGCCCTGACCGCTGCGTGCGGAAATCTGGTTGAAAATCGTATCGCCGCCCCATTCTTCCGGCATGACGCCCTCGTTGGCGAGTTCGCTCATGACACGGTCCGGGTTGGCACCTGGTTTATCGATCTTGTTGACGGCAACGACGATTGGTACCCCGGCTGCACGGGCGTGGTCGATCGACTCTTTCGTCTGCGGCATGACACCGTCATCGGCTGCGACGATCAGAACGACGATATCGGTAATCTGGGCACCGCGAGCTCGCATGGCGGTAAACGCTTCGTGACCCGGCGTATCCAGGAACGTAACCTTACGGCCGTTCAGGCTGACCTGGTAGGCACCGATGTGCTGGGTAATTCCGCCAAATTCGCCTTTTACGACGTGGGCGGAACGAATGGTATCGAGCAGGGTAGTTTTTCCGTGATCGACATGACCCATGATGGTGACAACAGGCGGACGCGGTTTAAGATCTTTCTCATCGAATTCACGGTTGGCAATCTGGTCTTCGATATCATCTTCGTCAACAACAACTTCCTTGTTGGCCTTCACCTTGAACTCTTCGGAAATCAGTTCGATTTCGTCATCGCTCAGCGGCGTATTGATCGTGCACATGTTACCGAGCAGAAAAAGGAACTTGATCAGTTCAGATGAGTTTCTTTTCATCAGTTCGGCAAGTTCACCGACCGTGATCGGAAGCGAGTAGGTAATTTCCTTTGGATACTCGATTCTCGGTCTGGAAGGGCGGTTGTTATTGTTATTGCGCGATCCTCCGCGATTGTTGTTGTTACGATTCCGGTTATTGTTTCCCGGCTTGCGTCTTGCTGGCTTATTGGCCATTCAATCACCATCCTTTTCTAAAAACGAAAACAGAAGTTCTGTCCAAAGGCGGACAGTCTGTTTTTCCTATGCTTCTGGGAAGACTTCGCTCTTCTGTCTTTTACGGCGTCCTCGGAATGTACTCAAGCTTGAATCACTCCAGTACGAACATCGAAATAGACAGACTTGCGAAGGGAATTTGTAAATTCTTTTTATGACAAAGATTCTCCATCCTGCGTTTCTTCACGTTTGGTGAGGGGATCGGGCGTTAAGTACTTTTCGATCCCTCTGGCAAATCCGGCGTCGAGAATGGCGATGGAATTTCCGGCTTTGCTGCCAAGCTGATCGTAGCGATCGGCTTCGAGGGTGTAGCACGGTATGGAATAAAACGAACATTTGTCATGCAGTTTTTTCGTCCGGTTTGCACCGCAGGCGGAACTGATTACGACCGCTTTTGCTTTTCTGGAAGAGATTGCGGGAATCAGGGCATCGCCTTTAGCAAACTTTCCGGCTCGAATACAGAGTCCTAAAAGAGAAACCGTCGCATCAGCCGGCACGGATCATCAGCTCCAGTTTTTCATAGACCGCATCTGGAATTTCACACTCGAGGGCTCTGGCGAGCGCTTTGTTCTTTTTGGCTTTTTCCAGCGTTTCCATAGATTTCTGGATATAGGCGCCGCGGCCGTTTTTCTTGCCGGTCGCGTCGACGAGCACTTCCCCTTCCGGGGTGTGCACGACCCGGATCAGATCCTTTTTGGGAAATCTCTCCTGCGTCACGACGCATTTTCTCATCGGAATTTTTCTCATGGCGATCGATCTCCTTTCCAGTCAGGGCTTACTTGGCATATTCGGTTCCAGTTTCGGATTGGATTCCCCCTCCTGGGATGGAAATCAAATTCAGAATATGGATATGCCATCAGGCAAAGGCTGTCTCTGCCTGACTTGCGGTCTTTCAGACCGCTTTGACAAGTTTACACAGACACACAGGTTTTGAAAAGAAATAGCCTGTGCTGTCCTTGGAATACAGGTCTGTGCAAATTTTCAGAAGAAGAAGCGATCCGCTTATTCTTCGTAGTAGGAATCGTAATCTTCGTAGTCGATATCGTCGCTGTAACGATTTTCTTCTTCTTCGATTTCGTTGTCTTCGATTTCAGCGAGCTCTTCATCGGTGTAAATCGGATGAAGTACGTTGAAGGCCGGTTTCTTGCGTTCCTTGCGGCGCTCGTCTTTTTCTTTTTTCGCGTCATCCTTGCCTTTGGAAGGTTTAGCGGGTTTTGCGGGTTCAGCTTTTGGCGCTTCGGCAGCAGATTCAAACTTGGACACATACGTCGTACGCTTTTCGCTGAGCGATTTGCGTTTTTCCTTGGCGATGCGTGCCGCTTCTTCCATTTCGTCGAGTTCCTTTTCCTTAACGCTGACACTGGACTCTGCGGTTTTCGGCGCTTCGTTTGCCGGTTCGGCTTCGCTTTCGTACTGCGCTTCGCGGCTGGCGAGCGTATCCATGCGGTCGAGGTGACGATCGTCGTAATCGACATCGTAGTCGTAGTCGGCTACATCGGCGATATTGGCGGTCGGTTCGTTGGAGTTCTGCAGTTCTTCGATACGCTTCTGCTGCTTGTAGGCGCGTTCGCGGGCTTTCTTTTCTTCGTACTCGCGATGCATTTCTTCTACGTACCCTCTCCAGTCGATACCAAGTTCATCGAGTTCGCTCTGGGAGCGGATATCGATGCGGTAGCCAGTCAGCTTGTACGCCAGACGGGCGTTCTGTCCTTTTTTGCCGATGGCCAGGGACAGCTGATTGTCTGGTACGGCAGCAACCAGCGTACGGGAATCGTCGTTCGGATTGCGGTCGCGTGTGGAGCGGCGGACTTTTTCGCTGCCGAGTTTATCGGCGGCTTTTTCATGCGGGAAAATCTGAACACCCTGCGCAGGCGAGAGCGCGTTGGCTACGAGCTGCTGCAGATCGTCGGACCATTCGAAAATGTCGATTTTCTCCCCGTTCAGATTCGAAGATACTGCACGGACACGGCTTCCGCCCGGACCGATGCAGGCACCGATCGGATCGATGTTTTCGTTGTTGGAAATGACGGCCATCTTGGCGCGGAGTCCCGGGTCGCGGGCGATCGCCTTGATTTCGATCGTTCCGGAAGAAATTTCGGCGACTTCCTTTTCAAACAGGCGCTTGATCATGTCGTTGCAGGAACGGCTGACCATTACCATGGCGCCCTTGGATTCCTTGTCGACTTTTGTGATGACCACGCGGATCATTTTGCCTTCGATGTACTCTTCACCAGGAATCTGGTCAGATTTGCGCATGACGGCGTCGGTTGCACCGGGCTGAAGCTTGCCTTCCTGATCGGCGCCCAGACGAACCATGACGAAATTATTTTCTACGGAATGAATCAGACCGTCGACCATGTCGCTGACGCGGTCACGGTACTCTTCAAAAATTTCCTGTTTTTCAGCATCCTTGAATTTCTGGAGCATAACGCTCTTTACGGTCGAGATATCGTTGCGAACGAAGTCTTCGATATCGGCTTCTTCTTCAAGAACCTGGCCCACGATCGGATTTGGGGTAATGTCCTTGGCTTCTTCGACATCGAGCTGGGTTTCCGGATCTTCTACCGTTTCCACAACGTCCCAGATCCGGAAGGCCTTCAGGCCGCCCTTGGGATCGAGTTCGGTACGAATTCTCGCGGTTTTCAGACCGTGGGATTTGCGGTAGCCGACTTCGATGGCGTCATTGAGAGCGGAGGTAAGAACTTCCGGCGAGAGATTGCGGAAGGACTTGATGGCTTCGAGCGCTTCCTGCGCTGTTTTTGCATCCGCTTCGAGTTCCCTGGATTTTGAATTGCGTTTGGTTTTTGTTGGTTTCTTTTCTTTCATTGCTTTGTTAGGCATATCTTCCTCTGTATTAAACTTTTACAGCGCTGCGAATGTGCGCGATATTGTCTCGTCTGACCTGGTATTTTTTCGGACGGCCCTTGATAAACGTGCTGATTTTCAGTTCGTTCTCATCCGCCGCATCGAGTTTGCCGAAAATTTCCTTGACGTGATCCTGCTCCTGGATCAGTTCGATCCGTACATACTTGCCGACCTGGTTCTGGATCTGCTTTTCGGTTTTCAGGAGCCGTTCAGCGCCTGGGGAGCATACTTCCAGCATATATTCGCCAGGGATCGCGTCCGCTTCGTCTAACAGCACGGAAAGTGCTTCGGAACACTCGGCGCAGATGTCGAGATCAATGGGCTCGTCTTCACGGTCGATCATGACGCGAAGAATCGGGGGCTTCATTTTGGTGTCCCATTCGAGCTCATACAATATGCAGCCCTTTTCTTTCAGGGCAGGCTCAATCAGGGTTTTCAGATTATCCATTCTCTCTCCTTACAAAATCGAAGGGAGCGGATGTCCGCTCCCTTGGGATTGATAACACGATCAGTTTAGCACTGCAGGCAAGGACCTTCAAGCAAAGGCCCTGAAAAGTCAATGGGCAAAGAAGTGATTTTCCCTTTATTCTTGCCTTTTTAGAGCGCTGTCTTTCGGATGATGGATGCCACTTCATCGGCCGCTCTCTGCGCGTCGTCGTTGACAACGACATACTGGTATTCACCCTGCATGGCCATTTCTTCTCTGGCTCTGGCAAGTCTTGCCTGAATGGCTTCTTCCGATTCCGTGCTCCGGCTGCGCAGACGGTTTTCAAGATCTTCAAGCGTAGGCGGAACGAGGAAAATCGAAACGGCTTCCGGGTAGTTGTTCATGACCTGTTTCGCGCCCTGCACTTCAATTTCGAGCATGACATTGCGTCCAGCTTTCCGGTTTTTCTCGATTTCCGAACGCGGGGTTCCATACGCGTGATCGGCAAAGCCGGCGTGTTCCGCAAATTCATCATTGGCTGCGGCTTTTTCAAATTCTTCCGGCGTTGCGAAATGATAGGTAACGCCTTCGATGTCTTCCGGGCGCGGATCGCGCGTGGTCCACGATACGGAATTAACCATATTCAGCGCATCCATGTCGAGATTTTCCCGGATCGTCCGCTTTCCTACCCCGCTTGGGCCGCTGAGAATGTAAATGCGGGCATCGTGTTTTGTGTCGTTCATTGTAATCCTTCCTTCTGTCTGATTTTAATTTGCGCTTTCCTGCACGTTCTGGCTGAAGGCTGCTCTGTTTGCACAGACCATTCACAGCTGCTCATCCGCTTCTGTATTGTTTAAGGCATGTTTCGTATTCGTTTCTTTTTCGGATTGGCGTGAGCCAGACCAGTAAAAAAGAAACCGGCCGAATGAAAAATACGGAATTTCGTGCTCTTCCAGAAACTCTGAAGCCAGAACGGGAAAATACCGCGATTTTAAAACGGGAATCTGCGAACTTCCATTCCTATGCCGCACGTCCATTGACGCATAGCTGCTGTAAGAAAAGCCGCAGAACAGGAAAAGAACCGCTGCCCCCGCCAGACGCTGGCGTATGCGGCTGCGCTGCTCTATTTTCCTGTCGTTTTGTTTGCATCAGGATTTTCTCTATACTATACGAGAATTCAGGATTTGAAGAAATTTCTGCATTTCTTTTATAAAAATCAGTCCCAAGCGGACAAGGAGGTAGGCGTATGCCCTTTGACGGTCTTCTGCTTTCACGCGTCGTAAAAAAGCTTCAGGAATACAAAGGAGCCAAAATTGGAAAAATTCAGAGTCTCAGCGATGAAGAGATTCTGCTCTTCTTGCATAAGCCGCAAAAAGGCAGCGCCAGGCTGGCGCTTTGCGCGCATTCCAACACGTGCCGTCTTTATCTGGACGAAAAAAACAAGGACGTTCTGCCCAATCCTTCCCCCTTTGTCATGCTTTTGCGCAAACGCATTTCGCAGGGCTATCTCACAGCCATTGAACAGATGGGATACGACCGGATAGTCCGTTTTCATATCGTGGCGTCCAATGAGTTTTCCGATCGCGTCGAATACGATCTGTATGCGGAAATGATGGGCAAATATGCCAACCTGATTCTCGTCGATTCCAGAGACCAGACAATTATCGACTGTCTCAAGCGCATTCCGGTCTACGAAAATTCCAAGCGTCTGCTGCATCCGGGGGCGCTTTACACGCTGCCGCAAAAACCGGAACGGCAGATGCCCGAACCGCCGGTTACGATCGATCCGGACCGTTCACTGGTCAGCCAGATTGAAGGCTTTTCGCCCGCGATTTCCCGTGAATTTCTGTACCGCATGCAAAACGGACAGACGTATGAAGAAATTTACGACGAGATGACGCATTCCGATCTTCTGTATCGGACCGGCAACGAATTCCATGTGCTTCCCTTTGAACATCTCCAGACGCCCTGGACGTCCCTCCCCCTGATGGAAGGGCTGGAAACGCAGTTTGAAGCCGATGAAAACCGCCGGCGCATTTCCCTGCAGTGCGGCGATGTCTTCAAAGCCGTGGATCGAGAAATCCGCAAGCTGTCCAAAAAGCTCCCGCGTCTGGAAGAGTCGCTGGAAGAATCGTACGGGTATGACGAAATGCGTCAGATCGGCGACGCGCTGTTTGCCCATCTCGATCTGCCAAAGTCTTCGCACGTGACGCTGGAATCGTTCGATACCGGCGATAAGCTGGAAATCGATCTGGATCCGCGCTATTCGATCAAGGACAACGCGAACATTTACTATCACAGGTACCGCAAGCTTAAGCGCGGTCGCGAAATTCTCGCCGAGCAGGTGGAGCAGTGCGCCAATCAGCTCGAATACTTCCAGATGCTTGCCGAGCAGCTCAAATACTGCAGCGCCGATGACGTTCTGGAAATCCGCCAGGAACTGGCGGACCGGCATGTTCTGCATCTCAAAAAAGATGCGATGCGGCGCAAGAAGAAAAAGATGCCCAATATCGTCGTTCTGAAAATGGGCGATTCGACCATTTACGCCGGCAAGAACAATCTCCAGAACCAGTACATTACCTGGACGCTGGCCAGACGCAGCGATCTCTGGTTTCACGTCAAGGATTATCACGGCTCCCATGTCGTGCTGCAGAGCGAACATCCGAGTGAAGAAGAAATCCGCTTCTGCGCCATGCTGGCCGCCTGGTTTTCCAAAGGCCGCTATTCTTCGAGCGTGCCGGTCGACTACACCCGGATTAACCAGCTCAGGAAGGTTCCGGGAAAAGGCCCCGGCTTTACGACGATGAAATCGTTCAAAACCATTTATATCGATCCGGATGCGCATGTCATCGAAACGGCGCTTAAAACCGGAAAGGCGCGTCTCGATCTGTCGGAAAACGAACAGTAATTCGTACGGTCCGCATAGCGCCCGGAAAGCAGTTTCTCAAGCTGCCTCACCTTTTCTGACACAGCTTTCCTGCTCCGTCCAAATTTGCTTTAGATAAAAGATAAACGTCTTCGTTTCGAATTCCTGAGAATTCAGTTCGAAGACAATGCCATTCGGTTAACGGTTTTGTAGATTGCCAAATTATCCATTTGAGATAAT
>NZ_CAPAEZ010000085.1:0-9975 GCF_948576815.1 uncultured Allobaculum sp. | reverse complement strand
TTATCCCAAGGAGGCGGTCGAGAAAATACCCGTCTTTTATTTGACGCTTACATTTGTTTGAGCGGATAACTTGTTTGATTCGATCACTGGATAAATCAATACGTGGCTGTTTTCAGAATCGCCTTATGAACAAAAGAAGCCAGGCGTTTGTCGACTCGAGATCGGTCCAATCCGTCACGGTTATTCAATGGAAGCAAAATCATGAATGGGAACTGCAGTACCAGCAGCCGCCTGCACCAAAACAAAACCCCTTTGTCCATTCTGGATAAAGGGGTAAGTATTCGATGGCAGCGCGTACGGGATTTGAACCCGTGAATGCAGCCTTGAGAGGGCTGTGGCTTCAACCGCTTGCCGAACGCGCCATTTGCTTAATTAATCTATCACAGACAGTCGAAAATAGCTAGAAAAAAAGAACAGGGGCTGTGTGCAGGAAGATGTACGGCCCTTTAAAAATGTAAGCGTTATGGGGATATGCCATATTCATTTTTGCCATTTTCCGGGTCAGGTTTGCTGGAAATATTTGCAAACTTGAAAGAGGAATTCACGAAAAAACAGGGAAGGAAAAAATACGGTGAAAATGTGGGAAAAAAACGAAGAAAAATGGATAAACATCGACATTCATCTTTTGAACAACCCCAATTCTGCTATCATTGAAAGCGGTTACGTTCATAAGAAAGGAAATTTGACGTATGCAAAACACAAGTATGGAAATGATCCTGGTCATTGTCATGATCATTTCTGCATTTGCGCTTCTGTACGCTGCCACACTCTATGGTTCCGTGAAAAAAGAAAGCTCCGGCAACCAGAGAATGCAGGATCTGTCTTCCTATATTCAGGAAGGCGCGATGGCGTTTCTGAAACGCGAATACAAAATCATCATTATTTTCGTAGTCGTTGTGGCTATTGTACTGACAGCCCTGGGCTTCATCCCCTCGCTGCAGGGTGTTGACGGTGTTGGCTGGAGCGGTGCGATCTGCTTCGTGATCGGCGCACTGTTCTCTGGTCTGGCTGGTTTCATCGGTATGAAAGCCGCAACCAAAGCCAATGCGAAAACCGCAGAAGCGGCTCGTTCCGGCGGAATGCCAAAGGCTCTGCATGTTGCCTTCAACGGCGGTTCCGTTCTGGGTATCTGTGTAGTCGGCTTCGGTCTGCTTGGCCTTACGGCTCTCTTCCTTCTGTTCACGTTCGTATTTGGCGAACCGGAACAGGCAGTTCCTGTAGTATCTGGCTATTCTCTTGGCTGCTCCATGATCGCGCTGTTCGCTCGTGTGGGCGGCGGTATCTATACAAAAGCGGCGGACGTTGGTGCTGACCTGGTTGGTAAAGTCGAAGCCGGTATTCCGGAAGATGACCCGCGCAACCCGGCGGTTATCGCGGACAACGTAGGCGATAACGTAGGCGACATTGCTGGTATGGGTTCTGACCTGAACGAATCCTATGTAGGTTCTCTGATCTCCTGTATCGCTCTGGGTCTTACCGTAACAATCGGCGGCGTTTCCTATGCTGCACAGGCTACGATCTTCCCGTTCGTTATTGCGGCTGCCGGTATTGTCGCAGCCATCCTTGCTCAGGCATTCGTTCGTATGAAAACCTGGGAAAATCCTCAGAAAGCTCTGAACATCGCAACATACGTTGCAACTATTATTGAAATCATCACGTCTCTTATTGCTTCTCTCTGGCTGTTCGGATCTGTATCGCAGTTCTTCTCGGTTTCCGTTGGTCTTGTTGTCGGCATGCTGCTGGGAAAAATCGCGGAATACTACACTTCGGATGAATACCCGAAAGTTAAGGAAATCGCTTCGGAATCCGAAACTGGACATGCGACAAACATTATTTCCGGTTTCTCCGTTGGTATGGAATCCACCATGCTGACTGTCGTAGTTCTGGTTCTGGGTATTGTTGTGGCGTATCTGTTTTCCGGAATGTATGGAATCGGTCTTGGCGCTGTCGGCATGCTCTCTACCTGCGGTATTACCGTTTCCGTTGATGCATATGGCCCAATTTCCGATAACGCCGGCGGTATTGCCGAAATGGCTGAACTCGATCCGAAAGTCCGCAAGATTACGGACCGTCTCGACTCTGTTGGAAACACTACTGCTGCAATCGGTAAAGGTTTCTGCATCGGTTCTGCTGCATTCACCGCGCTGGCTATGATCGTTGCCTTTGCACAGGCTGCTGGCCTTCAGTCAATTTCTCTGCTCCAGCCTGGTGTTCTTGTTGCTCTTCTGTTTGGTGCGATGCTGCCGTTCTACTTCACCGCGCTGACCATTCGTTCCGTTGGACGCGCTGCCAACAAGATGATCGAAAACGTACGTGCTCAGTTCAAAAATGATCCAGGCATTCTGGCTGGAACAAGCAAGCCAAACTACACTGAGTGCGTAGATATCTCTACCAAAGCTGCGCTGCATGAAATGGTTCTGCCTGGTCTGATCGCTCTGGTCAGCCCGGTGGTAATCGGTCTTCTTCTCGGATGCGAAGGTCTTGGCGGCATGCTGCTGGGCGCTCTGGTTTCTGCGATTATGCTGGCTGTCTTCATGGCAAACGCAGGCGGTGCCTGGGATAACGCCAAGAAGTTCATTGAATCCGGCGAACACGGCGGCAAAGGTTCCGAGGCGCATAAAGCTGCGGTTACCGGCGATACCGTCGGCGACCCGTTCAAGGATACGGCTGGTCCTGCCATGGATATCCTGATTAAGCTGATGTCCGTTATTTCTCTGATTCTGGCTCCTGTACTGGTACAGATACAGCCATGGCTCAGCTTCCTGTTCAACTAATCTTTTCTCTAAAACGCAAAAGCCGTCTTCCAAGCGAGGGCGGCTTTTTTGCATGTACCCATTTTCGTAAAGCCGGGCACTTTGAGCAAAGGTGTCTGCAGAAAAAAGGAAGCGACCGAGAACCCGGGCGCCAAAGCGGCTGAGAGTGCAACGTTATTCGGATTAGATTTGATCAAAAACGCGGAAAAGAAAAATCAAACAAGTAAATTTCATTTTCAACAGTCCGCTTTATGGAAACGTGCTTCTTGCTAAGATGAGATTCAGAAGACGCAAGACTGTACGGTCTGGCGGATTCGGGTAACCATACAGGTCATTTTGCCGAAAGGAAAATCTTGCAGCGTACAAGCTGAACGGCTTTGTCCGCTCAGAGTAAAGGAAATCCAGTCGGCAAAACCTCTTTTCTGTTTCCAGACGATTTCTTCAGGGCGAATAGAATCGATCGAAAAGGGAGCTTGAAATGGGAAATGACTTGTTCGAAGCGGAACAAAACGTGTTTTGCCTGAATAAGAAAAGAAAGGGGAAAGAGAAAGGGGAAAGAAGGAATGAAATTGCATAAACCAGCCGACTTGACCGGCCGGATGCTCTCCGTGCTTCTGGCCGGTGCCGTGAGCTTTTGCGGACTGGCTGTTCCCGCAGCGGCGGCAGATTCGGAAAATGACCGTTCATATATCGTCAGCGCGCAGCCGATCGAAGACGTTTACGATCTTCCAGAACAGTATCCGGCAGATTCCGGGACAGTCCGCGTTCAGAATATGAAAACCGCACGCGTTCTGATTGAATTCACGGATCCGTGCGTAATGGAAATCATGGAGGGGAAAGACTGGGATCCGGCGGATCCCGATATTATCGCGCTTCGTGAAGACATCCGCAGACGTCAGGATGAGCATGTTCGTCAGATTGAACGTCAGATCCAGAACGACAAGCCGCTCGACATTCTCACCCGTCTGGATCTGAGCGCAAGTGCCGTCAGCGTCGAAGTTCAGACCAGTCAGATTGAGAACATTCAGTCTCTGGACTTTGTCCGGCAGGTGACGGTTGAGCAGAAAATTTATCCAGCGGAAGATACCCAGCCGGCCGATCTTGGATCGGCTCAGACTGGCGGAACGAACGGTGAAGTAACGGGAATCAACGACGAGGCTCTGAACGAGGAAAGCGGTCAGGGTACGCGTATCGCGGTGCTGGACACCGGTCTGAACGCCAGTCATGAAGTGTTCAATAACGACTGCTTCAATGAATCGCTCTCCCGTAAAGCGCAGCAAAACCATATGAACGTGGCAGACTATAAGGCAAGTCTGGATCTTATGGAGTCCAGCGACATTGAAGCGGTAATGAGTTCGCTTCATCTGCAGGACGGCGACAAAAGCAGTGCAAATCTGAACCGCCTGTATATTTCGGACAAGATTCCGTTCCAGTACAACTATGCGGACGGAACGATCGACGCCAGCCACGCTCTTGGCAATATCGATCATGGCTCGCATGTCACGGGAATCATTGCCGCCAATTCCCTGATCAAAAAAGGGAACAGTTTTATCGAATCTCAGTATATGAAGGGATATGCGAGCGATGCACAGATTCTCGTGATGAAAGTGTTCGGTCAAAATGCCAACGGCAGTGAATCCACACTGTTTGCGGCAATCGAAGATGCGATCACGCTGGACTGTGACGTGATCAATATGTCCCTTTCCAGCAATTCCGCCGGATTTGGCACCAGCAGCGATCCGCGCTACCAGAATATTCTCGATCATCTGAAGGAGAAAGATGTCGTCATCTGTGCCGCGTCCAGCAACAGCGGCAACTGGGCCGACAGCACGAACCTGAACGGAAAGCTTAAACCCGGTGATATTTCCTTTTCGACCGACGGTTCGCCTGGAACGTATACAAATACTCTTGCTGTGGCGGCTTCTGACCCGGATTCCTTCCAGACAGACCAGTCCGGTAAGACGTCCTTGCGCATGAACGCAGCCTCGTTCAGTTCCTGGGGCATTCCGGAAACGCTGGAACTCAAGCCAGAAGTCAGTGCTCCGGGTGTCATGATTCTTTCCAGCAACGGTGAATCTTCGAATGCCGGATACGATTACCGGGCCGGTACTTCGATGGCGACGCCTGCTGTAGCGGGCATGGCTGGAATTCTGTCGCACTGGATTAACGAGCAGGATCTCACCACAAAACTTGGCCGAAGCAAACGTTTTCTTCAAAATTCGCTTCTGATGTCGACCGCGATTCCAATGAAGGATGAGGACGGCAATTATCTGCCGGTTCTGCAGCAGGGGGCTGGAGAAGTCCGCATTGATCAGGCGGTTCATGGAAAGCTTCTGATTTCCATGGATCCGTCGGCAACCGATTCTGCAGAAGACGGCAAAGTCAAAATTGAACTCAAGGACGATAAGGATCGTACCGGCAGCTATCTGTCCCGTATTTATCTGGAAGGAATCGAAAAAACAAGCGACATTCACTTCAAGGTAGAAAAGCATCTCTTTACCCAGAAGGTCGACGAGCACGGAAACCTGCTCAAGACCACCCGCCCGATGGATCTGGAAGCGGACACCCAGGCCAATCAGGTTTACACACTCAAAAACGGCGCGAAGAGCGGCTTCAATCTGACGTATGCGCTCTCTGCTGCAGAAAAGGAAAGACTGAATCGCGAAACGCCCAAAGGTGCCTACATCGAAGGCTATGTGACGATTCGCCCCTGCAGCAGTGCCGGCACGTATCTCGAAAACGAGACCGTTTATTCCATTCCGATCCTGGGCTTTTTCGGCGACTGGGAAGAACCGGGTATTTTCGAAAATGTTTCCCTGTATTCTTCAGCCAAAGATCCAGATGAAACTGCCTATGTGGTGAAACGGGATCCGGATGGCCGCATCCATACGAACATGCTGAAAATTTCCTCCACCAGCACGAAGAAATCCCGCTATCTCGCGGGCAATCCGTATGTAGTGGAAGAAGGCACGGAAGATAAATCCCGCTCGGCGATGAACTCGGATCAGACTTTTGTGGACGTAACGTTCTCCTCCGTTCGAAACATCAGCGGTCTGCGCCATATGATCTTTACTGCAGACGGCCAGCTGATGCTGAACAATCAGGATGGAACGTATTCGGTTAATCTTTCCAAACCCTATACCACACTGAACGGCACCCAGACGAACTGGAACGATCAGACCCATACGCAGCGGCTCGTCAATACGACGATGACAAACGGTCTGGCCGAAAACACGCCTTACGTATTTACCACCGCGGCCATTACGGAATATACCGAAGGCGGCAACGTGCTGAAACTTCAGGAAAAAGCGCTGAATGGCACATTAAAGCCTGGCATGAAGCTTGAATTCCCATTCACGCTCGATAACGAAGCCCCCCAGCTGCAGAGCGCACAGGCTTCGTCTGATGAAATCCAACTGAGGGTTCGCGACAACCGCTATGCAGCAGCGGGCGCGCTCGTCGATCAAAATGGAAAAACGACCGCCATTGCCGCGCCGGATACGGCGGCAGAGCCTGGCCAGACACAGACCATTACGCTTCCAGCAGACCATCTTTCAGAAGGTTCGTATACCGTCGTAATTGGCGACTATGCCCGAAACGAAACGGCTTATCGTCTGACGGTATCCAGAGCGGCAAATATTTCCTATAATCTGATACACGTGCATATTGCCTCGAAAAATCAGCAGGAAGACGGTTCCTGTCGCATCGTACTGGAAGCCGATACTTCGTATACGCTGCCGACAGGCGTGAGACTAAAAAAGAACAATGTTTCGGTTCCTTCCGATCAATATGCGTATGATCCTTCGACCGGTGAAATTGTGCTCCTTCCGTCTTTGCTTACCGAGGGCGAACTGACTTTGGAAGCCGAGGGTGTTCTGGATGTAATGGATCTGCAGCTGGAAGGCGATGCCGTCAGCTGGCCGCAGGAACAAACGGCGATACGAAATGCGGACTTTGCGATGCAGGTGCAGGCAAAGAACGGCTATAAACTGCCCAGCCAGATTTCCGTCTATATGGACAGCCGGCTTCTGGATTCGACAGCCTATGCCTATGCGAGCCAGACGGGTAAACTGACCATCCCGGCAGACCAGATGAGCGGTCACGCTTTGCGAATTGTGATCCATGCTGTAAAAGACGGGGTTGGCGAAATTTCTCTGAGCCCGGATAGCCTGAAGCACTGCAGTCTGCGTATTCACGGAGAACATGAGACGGGGCGCGACTGTGTAATGAATCTGGAGGCAGAAGATGGCTGGGCGCTGCCCAAAACCATAACGGTCACAATCGAAGGCGCCTTGGCTCCTCTGAATGCAGGCGTAGATTACGTCTATGCACGGGAAGGAAAAACGATCATACTGCTCGGCCGGTATGTCAGCGAACGGAATGTACAGATTGAAGTTCAGCCGATCTATGTCGAACTGCTGAAAGAAGCTGTAAACAAAACGGAACAGCTGAATCCGGCAGACTTTTCTTCTTCTCTCGATTCGCTTCAGAAACTGGCTGAGCAGGCCAGATCCCTGGTTTTAAAACCCGAAAGCCAGACGGATACGAATGAAAAAGCCCGTCAGCTTCATCAGCGTCTTCTGAACCTGAGAAAAACGCCAGACGCATCCCAGCTTGATGCGTTAAAACGGCAGGCAGCCTGAATAATGGCGGATTGAAAAAGGCAATAAAACCAAAGGACAGACAAAGCGCCCCGGCAACGCTGAATCTGTCCTTTTCTGCGCTCTTCTGGAGAAACGACAGTACATCTCGGTTTCCAACAGAAAACCTTCAAATTCTGGATGGCCCAGGCTGGATCAGGAGCTTGAACTGCAGGAAAACTATGGAGAGGCGTATAATGGCTGCGAATCAGGATAATGAATAAAAACAATTATTTATTCATCATATGTATAAGACGCAAAGCGAAAACATAACAGAAAAAACATATACAGAAAAAACATATATGGAAAGGATCGAAACCCGATGATTTGTGAAAATGAAACGTTTGATCAGGAGAGAGCCTTTTACGGTGCTCATGATCTGACTCTGAAAAACTGCCGCTTTGATGGACCGGCCGACGGAGAAAGCGCACTGAAAGAATGCCAGCGCATTCAGGTGGAAGACTGCTACTGCAATCTTCGCTATCCGTTCTGGCACGACACAGATCTGTCCATCCGAAATGCAGAACTGACGGAAAACTGCCGGGCTGCCCTCTGGTATGCGGATCATGTGCAGATTGACCACAGCAAGCTCAACGGAATTAAAGCCGTACGTGAATGTGCGGATGTCCGCATTTCCGACTGCACGGTGAACTCGCCGGAATTTGGCTGGTCGGTTCGCTCGATGATCATGTTCGATACGGAAGTCACAGCGGAATACTTCATGATGCGTTCAAGCCATCTTCTTTTTGATCACGTAACGCTTCATGGAAAGTATTCGTTCCAGTATGTGGAAAACGCGACCCTCGACGACTGCAATCTCGATACGAAAGACGCGTTCTGGCATTCGAAAAATGTCACGGTTCGCAACAGCGTGATCAAAGGCGAATATCTGGCCTGGTACAGTGAAAACCTGACGCTGATCAACTGCACAATCATCGGTACCCAGCCGCTCTGCTACTGCAAGAACCTTCAGCTGATCAACTGCCGCATGGTGGATACCGATCTCGCCTTTGAGCGTTCGGACGTTCGGGCGACGCTGACCGAACCGATTGACAGTATCAAAAACCCGCTTTCCGGAACGATCGAAGTTCCGGCTGCCGGCGAACTGATCTACGATATCGATGAAGCTAAGGGAAGAGTCGTTTTCACCGAATCACAGGAATAATTCACAGACGACCTTCACCGAATACATACGGAGAAACCAAAATTTCATCCCTATCCCGCTGTCAGAATTCATAAAAAACCGCGCTCTGTCGATGGACAGCATGTCATCGAACAGAGCGCGGTTTGTATTCTGCGGTGAATTCATAAAACGGTTTTTTCACATCGGCTTTCCGCCGGGCGGATAAACGAAGAACGAAACCGGCTTAGCACGTTTCGTGATCCAGATTCCAGGTGATTCCTTCTTCTGGAGACATGGAAGCAATGGAAGCCAGCGTACATAACGGAATACTGGCTTCTTCCACGATGCGGCGGCCAGGCTGCCAGGATTTTTCAATGCAGATGCCAGCACCGGCTAAAACAGCCTGCTGCTGTTCGAGCAGCGTGCGGATGCCTTCAAAGGCCTGTCCATTGGCCAGAAAATCATCAATGAAAAGTACACGATCTCCTGGCGCAATGAGGGAACGTTCCATGCAGAGGGTATAATCCACGTTTTTCGTAAAGGAGTGGACGGTCACAAAGACGGGATCTGTCATGGTGGAGGGGACAGCTTTTTTGGCGAAGATCAGCGGAACACCCATATGAACCGCGGTCATCAGCGCAGGCGCAATTCCGCCGCTTTCGATCGTAATGACTTTTGTAATGCCATGACCGGCAAAACAGTCTGCAAAACGTTTTCCAATCGCATCCATCAGTTCGGTGTCGATGCAGTGATTCAGAAACTGATCGACTTTCAAAATCGAGGGGGAAAGAATTTTTCCTTTTTCGAGAATTGTCTCTTTGAGCTGATCCATATAACGTTTCCTTACTGAGCAGAGTCAACTGCTTCTGTCTGAATGAACGGATCCAGCTGCGAATACAGGCTCGCATGAGCGAAGAAAAGCAGATCTTCGCAGCAGCCGTCTGCAATCCTGGATTCAATCCGTCATATTCTGTCTTTTGTCTTTTGGTTATATGGTATAGCGTTTTGGCTTCAAAACATGTTTTGACCGCTTAAAAAGCCAGAAGCAAAAAAATCAGCAGACTGGAATTTACTATTTCAATTTTCTTTTCTGACGCCTTCAGAACTTTTTGGTTGACGGACTGCGCTCTAAAGAGGTATAAAGTACAAGCTGTTTGCAAGCGGGATTCCCGTTAAAAAAAACGGCAATGTGAAATTCTTAGAAAAAATCACAAATAAAGCTTGCATGAAAATGCAGGACGTGATATTCTAAGTGAGCGTTAAGGAAATCACGTCCAAAACGCATCAAATCACCTTTAGATACCGAAGAAAACGACTTAAGTGAAATCATTAAAGAAATTCACAAATAGTTGTTGACAGAGATTTCCGCAGATGATATGATAAACAAGCCTTGTGAGAGATATTGAGTTTCTCACAAACAGATGGCTCTTTGAAAACTTTACAGACAGATCAAGAAATT
>NZ_CAPAEZ010000084.1:0-10022 GCF_948576815.1 uncultured Allobaculum sp. | reverse complement strand
AACTAGAAAGGCAAGGCACTGCTCACTTGTGAAGCTTAAGTGAACAGCATTGCGACGAAAGGAAAGAAAAATCCCTTAGCTGGGCCTTTTCTTTTTGAACAGGAAACACAGGATCTGCGAAAAAAGCGGTTTGGCGAAAAAGAAACCGCATAAGCAGGGACCATCGATTCCTTATCCTTTTCTGGAGAATCTGGAAATTGTCTTTTCCCGCCTGAGCGCGTAAAACGAAATGACAAAACAGAGGGCGGCTCTGAAAAAGGAAAAAGAAAGGACGCATCAATCGAAGCGTCTGAAAGGAGAAAGAGAAAAATGAAGTCTTGGATTCGCCTGACTGCAGCAGCCAGCGTACTGCTTGGCGTTTTTAGCGTGCCGGTTATGGCCCAGGAAGAAACGGGCGGATGGACACGCGTTCATCGGGTTTCTCATGTGGTGGACCGGCTGGAAGGCCGTCCGACCTTTGTGAACGGCACCGCAACCGCGCCGCTGAGCGCTCCGGAAGGCAATGCGATGTATCGCCTGTACAATCCTAACTCCGGCGAACATTTTTATACGCAGGATCGCAACGAACGGGATTATCTCGTCCAGGTCGGCTGGACGCTCGAAGGTCTGGGCTGGTATGCCCCAAACGTCTCAGGCACGCCGGTGTATCGTCTCTACAATCCAAATGCCGGCGATCATTTTTACACCGCCGCTGCACGGGAAAAAGATCATCTCGTTTCGATGGGCTGGATCGATGAAGGCACTGGCTGGTATTCCGCCGATGCCCTAAACGGCACGCCGCTGTATCGTTCCTACAATCCCAATGCGCAGACCGGATCGCACAACTACACCCAGGATGCGCGCGAATACGAATTTCTGGCCGGACAGGGCTGGAAGAGCGAAGACATTGGCTGGTATGGCATTTCCACGGTAATTCCCACGCAGGGCTACGCGAAAGCGCTCGAACAGGGCATGACCGAATATCAGGCGGCTCTGAGCGATGCGGCGAAAAAACGCAGCCTTGATGGTCTGTACGAAAAGGCGGATACCCTTGCAGCGCTCATGCGCAGCGCGGATGCGATGTCGGATGGACGGACTCTGGCGTTCCAGAACGGCAGGCTTGTCGGCTGGTCCGATCCGGGACAGAGCCTGATCGTACTGAGCGCCTGGGAAGCGAATCGTCCGATTCTGATTTACTCGCCCTGGAAGCGGTAGCTGATGCTCGCGGACACGGTGAGCGGCGGTACGCTGTCCGCAAACGGATGCTTCTTGAGTACCAAAGCGGGTACCGACCAGTTCGCAACGGCTTGCGGTACGCTGCGAAACGGACGCTTTAACGGAAACGCGGTTCGCTTTGAACGCTACGATACCGGCTATCTGTATCAGGATGAGCTGAGCGCGGGCGAAGCGATCGATAACGTAATGAACGGAATCGTCCAGTTCAGCACCGAAAACGTGCAGCCAAAGGACGGTCAGCCCAATACGTACAATTGGAAAATGAGCGTCGATCACGGCACCGCGAAAACGGAGCTGAAAAACGATCTGTATCTGGTTTCCATTCCGGATCCGTTCGGCTATCAGATTTACTACGACTTCCAGCCGCACAATCTGAAGTACTGGTACGAATAACTGCGAAGAAAAAGAGAAATCAGACCAATGAGCGATTCATGCGGCAGTCCAGGACTGCCGCATGTGCTTTTTCCGGATGCGGGGTTTCAGAATGTTTGTCCGAAGGCACCAGAAATCCAAAGCGGGAGGACTTCGAAAAGGACTTCAAATCGGTGCAAAAAAGCCGTCAAGCGGATTGCGAAGATTATCAAATTCGAAAGAAAAAGACGCGAAGAGCGCGCAAACGTATAATGGAGAAAATCTCGGTCCATACACAGACTGCCCCTTCTGTCTGAAATCAGAGGTAAAGACGGAAACCGGCTATGGATCGAAGCGGACTGAAATCGAGTCTGCAAGTGAGGATTGTATGCATAAAGGAAACCGTCTGATCGCCGTTCTGCTTTCCCTGTTCCTTCTTGTGCCCAGCCTGTCGCTGATGGCGAAAGAACCGCTGGTCATCGATGACGCGGATTTGTTTACGGCCGAAGAAGAAGCCGTTCTGGAAGAAAAATGCGAACAAATGAGCAGCGACTACAACACGACTGTCTGGGTTTATACGTCCAGCGTTCCCCAGTATTCGGACAATTACGCCAGAGACATGCTCGAGTCGACCGGCGAATCGGAGTATCCCGCCGGCTATCTGGCGTACGGCATCAATATGTCGGACCGCTCGTACTGGGTAGACGCCTACGGCGATACGGTTCGCAGCATTTTTACCCAGAGCAAGCAGGACCGTCTTTCGGATGCTGCGGCGGACGAGCTGAAAGAGGGCAATTATTTTGAAAGCGCCATGACCGTTCTCGAAAAGGCGGATAAGCGCTTCTATTTAAAGACCACGTCCATGGGCTGGCTGAAAAAGCCGTTTGTGGAATGGAAAACGTCCCTGCTTCTGATCGGTCTGTCCCTGATTCTCTCTCTGGTCATTGCCCTGATCAGGACGGGCGTCAAAGTCGGCAGGCATAAAGACAAAAAGCTGGCGCGCAAGGCTGCGGAATACGAAGACGCGCTCAATCTCAAACATAAGGAAGACCGCTTTGTGCGTGCCTACCAGACACGCGTCAAGGTGGAAAGCGACTCCCCCAGTCACGGCGGAGGATTTTCCGGCGGCGGTTCGGCTGGCCATACCGGAAGCGGAGGTCATTTCTGATGGAATACAAATGCAGCAACTGCGGCGGCGAACTGCAGTTTGATCCGGAATCCGGCAAGCTGAAATGTCCGTTCTGCGGCCGCGTTCAGGAACTGAACGAACAGGAAAACGCCGGCCAGTCTCAAAAAGGACTGGTCGATCATGAAGTCCATGAAGATACAAGCGCCAGCCAGTCCGGTATGAAAGCCTTTGTCAAGGCGACCGACGGCAGTACGGAAAGCACGGAAGATCTCGTCGTGTACGAGTGCCCGCACTGCGGCGCGGAAATTGTGACCGATAAAACGACGTCCGCTACCACGTGTCTTTTCTGCAAGACCCCGCTGGTCATTGAAAAGCAGACAAGCGGCAAGTTTGCCCCCAAATACGTGGTTCCTTTTGAAATCGATAAAAAGCGGCTTGGCGAACTGTATGAACAGTACATTGCCAAAAAGCCGTTTTATCCCGATGAATACGCTTCGGAAAATGTCATCGATAAAATCCAGGGCATTTATTTGCCATACTGGCTTTACGATCTGCAGATGAACGGCATGATGAGTGCGCGCGGCGAACATACGATTACGACGCGGCGCGGCAAGTACATGGTGACCGATCACATGGTGTATCAGATCGAACGCGGCGGTTCCATGGATTTCTGGAAAATTCCGGTGGTGGCATCGTCCAAGGCAAGCGAGGAAGCGATGAACGCCATCGAACCGTACAACTACGACAAGCTCATGCCGTACAATCCCGGCTATCTGCCCGGCTTTCTGGCGCAGCGTTACGATCAGGATTCCGATACACGCGCTGCCCGATCGGAAGAACGCGCCAGAGAATCGTTTGAGTCTGCGCTCACCAGCACGATGGGCGGCTACGAAGGACTCCACGTCACCGGCAGTCAGATTCGCCGGGCGCTGAAAAGCGCGGACTACGCCATTTTGCCGGCGTATCTGCTTTACATGGACTACAAGCGGGATCAGGGCGAAGATCACGTCATCGCCGTCAACGGACAGACTGGTCAGATCGCCGGCAATATCCCCGTCGACAAGGGAAAGCGAAACCGCTACTTCATACTCTGCTTCCTTTTGTCCTGGCTCATTCTGGCCGTGGTCATGATTGGCGTGTTCATGATGATCGACTGATGCACGAGTAAAGATTTTCAGGCGAAGGTCGGGCTTTACCGCCCCTGACTTTCGCCTTTTTGTGCGCCGTTTTTGCGCACGCAAAGGGGAAAAACCTGTGCCCGGCGAAAAAATCGGTCAGAAAATTCACCAAAAGTGTGTCCTGAAATCGCTTGACAATCCCCGCAGGATATCAGAGAGGGGAACGTTTCCCTTCGTTGTATAATAGGAAGACTATGAGACAGGACACGCTTTTTGATCCGATTTCCGGCGATGAGGAATATCGCGAGAACTCGGATCCTTCGAAAAAAGACGGATTTATGCTTCGTCCGCTTGCCGATCGGATGCGGCCCGATACGCTGGAAGAATACTGCGGACAGACGCATCTGATTCAGCCCGGATCGCTGCTGTGGAACTGCATTGAAAAGGACACGCTGCCTTCGATGATTTTCTGGGGTCCGCCCGGAGTGGGCAAGACGACGCTGGCGAGCATCATCGCCAAAAAGACCCAGAGCCGGTTTGTGACTTTTTCAGCCGTACAGACGGGCATTAAGCAGATCCGGGAAATGATGGCGCAGGCCGAAACCGATCGGAAAAACGGCAAGCGCACCGTCGTGTTTATCGATGAGATTCACCGCTTTAACAAAGCGCAGCAGGACGCCTTTCTGCCCTGGGTAGAAAAGGGAAGCATTATCCTGATCGGCGCGACGACGGAAAACCCGAGCTTTGAAGTCAACAGCGCCCTGTTATCGCGCTGTAAAGTTTTCGTTCTGAAATCCCTGCAGACCGACGATATTGTCCGGCTGCTCCATCAGGCGATTGAATCGCCAAAGGGATACGGCGGAACAGCGATTCACATGACGGACGATCAGATTCACGCCGTTGCGACGTTCGCCCATGGCGACGCCCGACTGGCACTGAACACGCTGGAGATGATTATCACCAACTCGCCGGATGATATTTACGGCGTTCACGTCGATGAAGACATTATCAAGCAGGTCCTTGGCGTACGGACGCTGCTGTACGATAAAAAAGGCGACCGTCACTACGACATGATTTCCGCCCTGCACAAATCGATGCGAAACTCGGATGTGCAGGCGTGCATGTACTGGCTGGCACGCATGTTAGAAGGCGGTGAAGATCCGCTCTACATTGCGCGAAGAGCGGTGCGCATGGCCAGCGAAGACATCGGCATGGCCGACAGCCGGGCACTGGAAATTACGATTGCCGCCTATCAGGCGTGCATGTATCTCGGCATGCCCGAGTGCGCCATTCATCTCGCCCATGCGATGACGTATCTCGCCCTGGCGCCCAAAAGCAATTCTCTGGAAACGGCGTACAACGCCGCCAAGGAAGACGCGCTCAAGACGCTCGAAGAGCCGGTGCCGCTTCACATTTGCAATGCACCGACTTCACTCATGGCGGATCTCGGCTATGGCGACGGGTACGAATATTCGCATGACTATCCTCTGCACATGACCGACATGGTCTGCCTGCCCGACAAGCTCAAGGACCGCGTCTACTACCGGCCTGGCACGCTGGGCAGCGAAGCCAAAGTCGGCCGGCGCATGGAACAGATTGCGCAAATTAAGAAAAGTATTTCCCAGAACAGGAAGAAGGCTGAAAAGAGTGAACATGACCCTGCATCTTGAAACCCTTGACGATACCAAAAAGCTTGCCGAAGCGTTTGCCCGGCAGCTTAAAGATAAAACGATGACCATCACCCTCGATGGCGATCTGGGCGCGGGCAAAACCGCGTGGACCCGCTTTTTCGGACAGGCGCTGGGCGTAAAGCGAACGATCAACTCGCCCACCTTTACGATTATGAAATCGTATAAAACCGCCGACGGAACCCCGCTTTACCACATGGATGCCTACCGCCTGGAAGGCGCCCACCAGGACCTCGGCTTTGAAGAATGCTTCACAGACGGTCTTTGCGTCGTCGAGTGGGCAGAATACATTGAAGAACAGATTCCATCGGATCATATTGCGATGTCTCTTGCGGAAACCGGCGAGACGAGCCGCGATGTACAAATCGAGGCGACCGGCGAAGAAAGCCGCAAAATCGTGGATGAAATCATGAAGGAGTATGCCTGATGAAAACCCTTGTTATGGATACGGCCTGGAAAAATCTGGTGATCGCTCTTTTTGAAGACGGAAACCTGGTCGAAGGCCTTTCGAAAGAAGCATTCAAGAAACAGAGCGAAAGCCTGCTGGCAGAACTGGAAGTTCTGCTCAGAAAAGCCGGCTGGAGCCTGAAGGATATTGACGAAGTCATTGTGACCGACGGTCCGGGCTCCTATACCGGCCTGCGGATCGCCATGACGACCGCCAAAATTCTCGGAACGCAGTCCCATGCGAAAGTGCGCACGATTTCAACCCTGCAGCTTTACGCGGGAACCGCCCCCAAGGCCAACGTCATCCTCGATGCCCGCGCCAGCCGCGCATATGTAGGCCATCTGGAAAACGGGATGGAGCTCTTCAAGGAAATTTTGCCTGTTGAAGATCTGCCGGCCTATTTCCAGGATCATCCGGGAGTGCTGTATGGCGAAGGCGAGCTGATCGGACAGACCGCCCAGCCATCGGATTTCCTGGAAAACGCCCGGGCCCTGCTGCCGCTGGCCAAAGACGTGGAAAATGTGGACGCACTGACGCCCTGCTATATGAAAGAAAGCAAGAGGTATCTGGCGTGAGCAAGGTCCGCCCGATGACGCAGGCCGATCTTCCCCGCATCGCCGAGCTCGAACAGCTCTGTTTTGAAGACGCCTGGCCGGAAGAGTCGTTTGCGTTTGAACTGGAGGAAAATCCCTTTTCCCACCCTCTCGTTTTCGAAGAAGAGGGGAAAATCATCGGCTACGCCATACTGTGGATCATGTTTGAACAGGCGCAGCTGGCCAATATCGGCATTGATCCCGTATGCCGCAAAAACGGCTATGGACAGACGCTTCTGCAGGCCTGCATCGATCAGGCAAAAGAAGCGGGCTGCGAAACGTTCAGTCTGGAAGTGCGCGAGTCCAACACGCCAGCCAGAATGCTGTACGAAAAGGCGGGCTTTGTCTTTCTGCACCGCTCCAAAGGCTATTACGCCAACGGCGAAGACGCTCTGGTCATGGCTATTGGACTGTAAACCATAAATGCGGACGACCTGAAGAGTCTTTGCGTCTGTATCGATTTTTCGCTTTCTAAAAGGGAAAGAGAAAACCCGAACGGAATCTTCAGAGCCAGTCCGGATCCCCTAATGGAAGGAACCAAACGGAATGATTGTATTTGGAATAGAAAGCAGCTGCGACGAAACCGCCGCAGCCGTTGTCAAGGATCAGAAGGACGTGCTTTCGAGCGTCGTTTCTTCACAGATTGACACGCATAAACAGTTTGGCGGCGTTGTTCCGGAAGTCGCCAGCCGCCTGCATGTGGAAAATATTTCCACCGTCATTGATCAGGCGATTACGGATTCCGGACTGGCCTGGGACGATATCGATCTGATTTCCGTCACCCAGGGCCCCGGCCTGATCGGCTGCCTTCATGTCGGCGTACAGGCGGCTAAGACCCTGTCGCTGCTGACCGGAAAGCCGCTTGTCGGCGTTAACCATCTGGCCGGCCACATTTATGCCAACAAGCTCGATACCGACCTGAAATTTCCGCTGCTCGCACTTTTAGTGTCCGGCGGAAACTCGGAACTCATTTACATGAAAGACGAGACGAGCTTTGAAATTCTCGGCGAGACGCAGGATGACGCCATCGGCGAAGCGTATGACAAAGTCGCCCGTGTCCTCGACCTCGGCTATCCGGGCGGCCCGAAAATTGACCGCCTCGCTAAACAGGGCCAGCCGATTTACAAGCTGCCCCGTCCAAAAGCGCCTGGCGAATACAACTTCTCCTTTTCCGGTCTGAAATCCGGCGTGCTCCAGTTTGTGAAGCGCATGGAGCGGGAAAACAAGGAATGGAAAGTCGAAGATCTGGCCGCTTCCTTCCAGGAAACCGCGCTCGAAGAAATTTTCACCAAAGTGCGCAAGGCGATCGAAAACCATCCGGATCTGAAGCAGATGATTGTCGGCGGCGGTGTAAGCGCCAACAGCCGGCTGCGCGAAAAAGTCGCTGAACTCGCGAAACGGTATCCGAACATGGAATTCAACGTGCCGCCTATGAGCTGCTGCACGGACAACGCGGCGATGATCGCGATCGCAGGCGAAATCGCCTGGAGTCATGGACGGCGCGCGGATCAGACCCTTTGCGCGGATTCGTCCCTCGATCTCGATTTTTAAGCCATCCGACTAGACTATTTCATCAAACGGGCTTTATCTTTCGGACTTTTGATTCGTCGGGCGAATTGTTCACGGATTGGGCAGCGCATACTGGAAAAGAGCGCATTCGTTTGATCCGCCTGTTTTCGGTCGATATAATCGAGATCAAGCGGTGAGAGACCGCAAAACCGTTTGATTCATCAAAACACCATAAGAATGAGAGGCTGACTAATGGCAGATAAGATTATTGTTCTGGACTTTGGCTCCCAGTACAACCAGCTCATTGCCAGACGGATTCGTGAGTTCGGTGTCTATTCCGAACTGCATCCCAATACAATGACGCTGGATGAAATTTTAGCCCTCGGCGATGTAAAAGGCATTGTTTTTTCCGGAGGCCCCAACTCCGTCTATGCCAAAGACGCGCCGCAGTGCGACCCCGCAATTTACACATCCGGCATTCCTCTTCTCGGCATCTGCTACGGCATGCAGAGAATCATGGAAGACCTCGGGGGACAGGTTCTGGCATCCGACCGCAAGGAATACGGACGCACAGAAATTACGGTAACCCGCGAAAACCTTCTTTTTGACGGACTTCCAACCGAACAGACCGTCTGGATGTCCCACGGCGACCAGGTATCCCGTCTGGCTCCCGGCTTTGAGCAGATCGCAAAAAGCGAAACCTGCCCGTTTGCGGCGGCGGAAAATACAGAAAAGAAAATTTATGCGCTCCAGTTCCACCCCGAAGTACGCCATTCCGTGTATGGAAATGACATCCTGCGCAATTTCGTCTTCAAAATCTGCCAGGCCGAGGCAAACTGGTCCATGCACGATTTCATTGAAGTACAGAAAAAGAAAATTAAGGATCTTGTCGGCGATGACAAAGTTCTTCTTGGTCTTTCCGGCGGCGTAGACTCTTCCGTTGTCGCCGCTCTGCTTCACGAAGCGATCGGCGATCAGCTGATCGCGATGTTCATCGACCACGGTCTGCTGCGCAAAGGCGAAGCGGAATCCGTAATGGAAACGTTTGGCCGCAACATGAACATCAATCTGGTCAAGATCGACGCCAAGGACCGTTTCATGAAACGTCTGGCCGGTGTCAGCGATCCGGAACAGAAACGTAAAATTATCGGCAGCGAATTCATTTACACCTTTGATGAAGAAGCCGGCAAGATCGCGCAGGGCGAAAACATCAAATGGCTCGCACAGGGTACCCTGTATACCGACGTCATTGAATCTGGAACCCATTCCGCGCAGACGATCAAGTCCCACCACAACGTCGGCGCTCTGCCAAAAGACATGGAATTCAAGCTTATTGAACCGCTGAACACGCTGTTCAAGGACGAAGTCCGTGCGCTTGGCGAAGAACTCGGTCTGCCGCACGAAATGGTATGGAGACAGCCGTTCCCAGGACCAGGTCTTGGCATTCGCATCATCGGCGATATCACCGATGAAAAACTGGAAATCGTTCGCGAATCCGACGCCATTCTGCGTGAGGAAATTGCCAAAGCCGGTCTCGAGCAGGACATCTGGCAGTACTTCACCGCGCTGACCAACATGCGTTCGGTCGGCGTTATGGGCGACCAGCGTACATACGACTACGCGGTAGCGATCCGTGCGGTTACATCCATCGACGGCATGACCGCTGACTGGGCGAAAATCCCATGGGATGTGCTCGGCCGCGTATCCGATCGCATCATTAATGAAGTTCCGCACGTAAACCGCGTACTGTACGACATTACCTCCAAGCCGCCTGGAACGATCGAATTCGAATAAGACCAAAGCGGGAAAATGCTCGTTTTTTCTGAAATCCGGGAAAACGGGAAATTTAAAGAATGCTCTGAAGGAGTCAAAGCGGATGTGAATGCATCTTCTTTGACTCCTTTTTCGGCTTTTTGCGTAAGTGTCAAACAATCGACGGGTATACGCGAGACTGAATATTAGATACGCTAA
>NZ_CAPAEZ010000083.1:0-10115 GCF_948576815.1 uncultured Allobaculum sp. | reverse complement strand
AGGAACTAACCTGATTTGTAAGTGAGCTTGTGAAGCTTAAGTGAACAGCATTGAGGAAATATACGTAAAAAAAGGTTCATTTTCCACGAATGGAAAAATGAACCTGAAATGGATCCAGATTTATTCGGTTTGCGGATCGTTTGAGGCGGAATTCGAAGCCGTATTCTGGGCATCCAGCTGACGGCGCAGAGATTCGACTTCATTTCGCAGTTCATCCATTTCTTCGGCTGAACGGGTACGGTTTTCGTTATGGAGCAGGGAGAAATGATAGGTTGCTCCCGAACGCGAAGACTTGGATCCATGGCTTTCTTTTATACGCTGAGCGGGAGGAAGCGAAAGATCGCTTTCATCAGCACTCTTCAGTTCCCGGTCGATCAGAACGACCATGCAGGCCTTGACCACAATGAGAAGAAAGACTTCGAAAATATCCATCAGGGACGCCGCTGTGATCGTTCGCAGAATTTCGGCACCCAGCTTGAAGGTCAGACCAAGAGACTGGCCATGAAGCAGATAGACGCGGGCATAGCGTTCATGACGAAACAGCTTGAAGAACGCCGAAACGGTGGTAAAGACGATCAGGATGATCGACATCAGCTCCAGCAGATACATGGAAAAGGCTGCCAGATCCATGACCACTTCATGAAACAGCCGGGTCGTATCCGACATATAGGCGGCTTCGCGCAAAACGATGGGCGCGCTGGCGGATAAGGTGGAAATAAAATACATGAAAAAGTACTCCTAGCGGGCGTTTTCCTTATTTGCCCAGACAGAAATTGGTAAACAGGGTATCGAGAAGATCTTCCCGGTGAACTTCACCGAGAATCTCCTTGAGATGATCGTGTGCAGACAGAAGATCAATTTCGATCAGATCCGGCTCTATGCCGTTTTCCATAGCTTCTCTGGCGCGATCCATATCCTGTCGGGCCTGACTTAGAAGCCCGAGCTGCCGTTCGTTGGAAAGACGCGGCTGCCATACGATCTGATCGCTCGTGAACAGATGGCCGAGCGCTTCGCTCAAGCCGCCCAGATCTTTGTTCAGAGCGGAAATCGAGACGGCGCCAACCATTTCAAAGGCGGGGGCAAGATCCTTTTTGTTCAGGATCAGAATGCGCCGCTTGTTTTCGGTCATCTTCAGAAGCTCCTGATCCTGTTCGTCGAGAGGTCTGGACGCATCCAGAACGAGCAGAACAAGGTCCGCATCTTCAATCGACTGACGGCTTTTTTCAATACCGATCCGCTCGATCTTTTCTGCCCCTTCTCGGATGCCGGCGGTATCGACAAGATTGAGAACAAAATCGCCGATCTGAACACGGCCTTCGACTAAGTCGCGCGTCGTTCCGGCAATATCCGTTACAATCGCTTTGTCTTCCCGCAGCAGAGCGTTGAGCAGAGAACTTTTGCCGACATTCGGCTTGCCGGCAATGACCGTCCTGATGCCGTCCTGTACCATCATCCCGGCTTTCGAACGTTCGATAATTTCATCCATGCGTTCAATAATTTCACGCGAATGAGGCAGGAGCGTTTCCGCCGTCATTTCGGCGGCATCTTCGTATTCAGGATAATCGATATTGACTTCGATATTGGCGATCAGATCCATCATGGAATCGATCAGCGGCTGAAGCAGCTTGCGGATTTCTCCGCGAATGGAGTAGATGGCCTGTCGGCTTCCGGCATCGGTGGACGCATCAATCATGTCTTCGACCGCTTCCGCCTGGGACAGATCAATCCGGCCGTTCAGAAAGGCGCGCTCCGTAAATTCGCCGGGTCGGGCCATCCGCGCGCCGTTTTTCAGGAGCAGCGAAAGAATCTTGCGGGTAACGAGCGGTCCGCCGTGTGCATTGATTTCCACAACATCCTCGCACGTATACGATCGAGGGGCACGGAAAACAGAAACGAGAACCTCGTCAACCGGCGTCTGGTTTTCTTCAATATATCCATAATGAATGGTATGGCTTTTCGCGGCGGAAAGATTTCCGGAAAAGAGGGAATCCGCGATCGCAATCGCATCGTCGCCCGAGAGCCGGATAATGGAGATGGCTCCGCGCGCCAGCGGGGTAGCAATCGCCGCAATGGTATCTTCAAACATGTAAAACCTCCTGAAGCTGAAACCGGCCGCGCCGTTCAGCCAAAAGCGTGTAAACAGGCAGATTAAAAAAACAGAAGAAAGGCAGACCGTAAAACCCGGCCTGCTTTCTTATCTTCCTCTTAACGAGAATAGCACACCCGGCCAATGTATCCGCATCCCAGGAACGATCGCCAGGACAAGGGCTGCCGGCGATTTGGGATCCGAATCCGAATGCAGACAAGCCGGACACGTACGCTGCAGAACACCGATCTGGCTTTTGGGCAAGCCAGGCCGGCTCTGGTTGTGTACAATGCTTAAGGCACTATATAGTAGAAACCCAAATAAATTAAGCGGAAATTCTAAAGCAGGTGAAAAAATGAAACAGTATTCGAGTACACAGACTCGTGAAATGGCTCAGGATCTGAAGGACGGAAAAATCCTCGCGTTTCCGACCGATACCGTATATGGCGTCGGCTGCATTTGCGGTGATCTGGACGCCCTTCAAAGACTGAAACAGATTAAAAAGAGACCGGAATCCAAACCGATCCCGATGATGTGCGCATCTCTGGATCAGGTCGAGGATATCGTTGAAATTTCCCCGCTGGCGCAGAAGCTGGCGGACGCATTTTTACCTGGCGCCATGACGCTCATCGTACGTCTTAAAGAAAACGCCAGTCGGGAATACACGAACGGGAAGGATACGATTGCCCTTCGCATTCCGGATGCGCCGGTACTGCTCGATGTCATGCGTCAGACAGCCAGACCGCTGATGGTCAGCTCCGCCAATCTTTCCGGCGAACCGGCTGCCCTTTGCATGAAAGAGGCTGCCGATATGCTTCCGGCACTCGACGGAATTCTCGACGGTCCCTGTCAGGAAGGCATCGCCTCCACCATCGTGGACTGCACCGGGGACGCACCTGTAATCCTTCGTCAGGGACCTATTCATCTCGAAGAGATTAAAAAAGTCCTTGGCTAAAGCCATACAGCCTGTCGCAGGCATAGCGGGCGTCTGTACGGGTTTTCGAACAATTTGACAGAGCCCGAAAAAATGAATACTCTGAAGAGAAAGCAAAACGAAAAATGGTCAGAACTGTTTTTGATAAAGTGAATTTGAACGCTTTTTCCAAACTGGAAAGCGAACGGTCTGATCTGCAGACTTTTGTTTTGCGCACCGAAAATATGTAAACAGAAAGGAATGTCATCATGAGCCAGAAAGGCAATAAAGATAACGTAAAACTGACTGAACAGGAAAAAGTCCGTCGTCAGAAAATGCAGGATCTGATCGATATGGGCGTTGATCCATTCGGCCAGGCCTATCCAAGAACCCACCGAACCAGCGATATTCTGCCGGTTTATGCGGATAAATCCAAAGAAGAACTCGAAGAACTTCAGGTTCCGGTTAAAGTCGCCGGCCGCATTATGACCAAGCGCCGCATGGGCAAAGCCGGATTCATGCATATCCAGGACCGTGACGGCCAGATCCAGATTTACGTACGTAAAGATACGGTAGGCGATGAGGCTTACGAAGTGTACAAGAAAAACGATATTGGCGATATTGTCGGCATTGAAGGCATTCTGATGAAAACCGATCATGGTGATATTGCCGTACGCGCCAAAGAGTACACGCACCTTTCCAAATCACTCCGTCCGCTTCCGGAAAAATTCCATGGACTGACGGATATGGAAGAGCGTTTCCGTCGTCGCTACGTCGATCTGATCATGAATGACGATGCCCGCCGCATTGCAATTACGCGTCCGAAAATCATTCGTGCCATTCAGCAGTATCTTGACGGCCAGGGCCTGATTGAAGTCGAAACGCCAGTTCTGAATACCATTCTTGGCGGTGCGGCAGCCCGTCCGTTTGTAACGCATCACAATACGCTCGACATCGATATGTATCTGCGTATTGCTACTGAGCTGAACCTGAAGCGTCTGATTGTCGGCGGACTCGAAGGGGTTTATGAAATCGGCCGTCTGTTCCGTAACGAAGGGATGGACCAGACCCACAACCCGGAATTCACAACCGTTGAAGCGTATGTGGCTTACTCCGATCTGCGGGGCATGATGGACCTGATCGAAGGTCTGTTCCGTTATGTAGCACAGAACGTTCTCGGTACGCAGACCGTAACGTATCAGGGTACGGAAATTGATCTTTCTAAGCCGTTCGCTCGTCTGAAAATGTCCGAAGCGGTTTTCGAAAAGACCGGCATCGACTTCGAAAAAATTACCGATTTCGAAGAAGCGAAGAAAATTGCGGAAGAACACGGCATTGAACTCGAGAAGAAGCACAACTCGGTTGGTCACATTCTCGACCTGTTCTTCGAAAAATATGTGGAAGAAACGCTGGAACAGCCGACATTTGTCTACCATTATCCAGTAGAAATTTCCCCGCTGGCCAAAAAGAACGCGGAAGATCCGCGCTTCACCGACCGGTATGAGCTCTTCATCAAAGGCCACGAATACGCCAACGCCTTCTCTGAGCTCAACGATCCGATTGACCAGAAAGAACGCTTCCTCAATCAGCTCGCTCTGCGCGAACTGGGCGATGATGAAGCGAACGACATGGACGTCGACTACGTAGAAGCCCTCGAATACGGCATGCCGCCTACCGGCGGTGTCGGCCTCGGCATTGACCGTTTTGTCATGCTCCTGACCGATCAGAGCTCGATTCGCGAAGTCCTGCTCTTCCCGACGATGAAGCCCCTCTCGGACTAAATAAGCACAAAAATCAGGTTTAAACAGCGTTTGCGCCGTTTTGTTAATCGAAAAAATGTCGTAAAACGGGGTTACCGCAAATTTTAAACAAATAACTTTTTGAGCATCGCTCGTGATTTCCGACAGAACCTTGGACTGTATAGTTCGGGGTTCTTTTTTTTCAGAAAGCAGAAATAACCGTACGGCGTATGACCGTGCAGACTTTTTCATTCATACGAGCGGACAGGCGAGATGGCGATGTTCAGCTGCTCCTGACGGGTCAGTCCCAGCCTGGCTAAATCAAAAATATGGCTGCCTCGGTTCTTCGGGAAAACGTTACCTGTACCTTGCCCGAATAATAAAACAAGATGAATTAGAAAGGAGGTTCCTCATGACGAAACAGAATCACAAAACAGGTCTTCTTGTAGACGCGATGATCTTCTCTGCTGTTTTCTTACGCGTTCTGGGAAATCTTGGCATATTGGGCGTTCCCAGTGGAATTGTCCGCTCGCTTATTTATATCGCTCTTTATATCGGATGGGAAATTTCCGTCAGCAAACGGATCATTCAGGTAGAGGTGCGCCATTATCTGATTGCTGTTTCAGGTTTAATGGTTTTCTGGTTTATTCTCCGTTCAATGAAATACTATTTCATAACCGATATCGGAACAGCACGGCAACTGTGGGACTGGTACTACCTGCCCATGCTGTTTATTCCGCTGTTTTCTTTGCTTGTTGCCCTCCCACTGGGGAAGCCCGCAAATGCAAAGTTATCGAAAACGACGCTCCTGTTATTAGCTGTTCCTACGGTGCTCTGTCTGCTTTTTGAGCTTACAAATGATTTCCATCAGCTTGCCTTTTCCTTCCCGGAAGGAGAGGCATGGACGGGCGAAAACAATGGATATAGATTCGGGTATTATATCGTTCTCGGATGGGAGATATTTTGTGCTTTGGCGGCATTTGTCATCATGCTGATCAAGTGCCGACTCTCCCAAAGGAAAAAATATCTTCCGTTCTTGCTGTTAACATGCTCGATCGCATATGCCCTGATATATCAGCGGCGCAAAATGGATGCGGCTGATCGGCGGAGACATCACGGCAGCCCAGTGCCTGATGTTTACCGGAATATTGGAAAGCTGTATTCAGAGCGGGCTGATTCAGACCAATACCGGGTACAAATCGCTGCTTGAAGCCGGCTCCATAGGAGCGCAGATCGTAGACACGGACTTGCATACCCGTTATGCCTCTTCAAACGCACCGATGCTGACGGCGGATGTGATACGCTCGGCACAAAAGGACGCGACCATGCTGGATCGCAACACGCTGCTCAGAAGCTGCAGGATCAATGGCGGTCATGTTTTGTGGCAGGAAGATATCACAGACATTACTGCTCTGCTGGAAAAGCTGGAGGAAAACCGGCAAAGGATTTCGGAAAGCGATGATGTGGAGCAGCAAAACTATAAAACCAAGGTAAAGATCAATGCAGTTCGGGAAAAGAGCCGGCTCTATGACCGGCTGCAGGCACACACAGTGCATCAGATCGAGCTGCTCGATCAGCTGCTGACACAAAATGAAGCGGAAGACAATCCGGAAATTCGCCGCAGTCTGCTGGCAAAAGCGGCGGTGATCGGCGCGTACATAAAACGCCGGGGCAATCTGATGTTTATCGGTGAAAGATCGAGCGTAACGGATACCGCTGAGCTGTCCGCCTGTCTGGAGGAATCCCTTGCCAATCTGGAACTGATGAGTGTGGAATGTGCCATGGATATTCCGGGCAAAAACCGCATTTATACCCAGGATGCAATCCGTGTCTATGACTTTTTTGAAGCCGTGACGGAAGCGGCCATGGATGACCTTCGTTTTGTCTGGCTGAAAGCCCGCAGTCTGGAAGATGCGATCGTCTTTTATCTGCATGCGGAAAGCAAAGGCGATTTGTCGGAGCTGTCTGTTCTTGCCGATACGTGCACCTGTGAGGAAGGCGTATAGCGCTTTTCCCTTCGGATCGGAAAGGCGGGTGAACCGGCATGAGGAATTTTTATTTTTCTTCAACTCCGGCACAAACGCCGCTGCTGGTTGCCTTGTTCCTTACCCTGATCCTGTCCCTTTTCGTGATGCTGGCTGCTTACGGTAAACTGCGCGACAAGCGGAATAATATTATGCATCTATCCATATTTGTGCTCGTTCTTATCGTATTGTCCGGGCTGGCGGATGCTTTTTCAAAGATGACCAAAGGACTGGCGTACAGGACATGGCTGCCTCTGCCTATGTGGCTTTTATGGGGCATCACATTAGCGGCAGATCTTCTGCTGATATGGGATATGGCAAAGCTGCACAGACTGGGAAAGCAGACGCTCAGCCGCGATTCCGTCAAGCAGGCTCTGGATATGCTGCCAAGCGGCATCTGCTATTTTACGCCCTCCGGGAGTGTGAAACTGTGCAACCGGCAAATGGATACTCTGTTCCGCACGATCTCACAGAGTGATCTCCAGACGGTTGCGGAACTGCAGGATGCGCTGTCAGACTGCAACGCGTGCAGCGGGGTGATCCAGCTCTCTCCCCAGAGGCAGACTTGTCTTTTTCCCGACGGCAAAGCCTGGCGTTACCGGAAGACTGAAGTGAAAGCGTCGGACGGCACCTTGTATACGGAAGCTATCTTTTCGGATGTCACGGAGCTGTACCATAAAAATCTTGAGCTGAAAGCGCAGATTAAACGGCTGAAAGCCATTTCGCTCGAATTGAAATGGCTTTCTGACAATGCTTTAATCCTGACAAGAGAAAAGGAAGTGCTCGCCGCCAAGACGAAGCTGCATGACGATATGGGAGCGGGACTGATTGCCATACGCCACATTCTTAACCACAACCAGACGGAGGAAGCGGCAAATGCCATTGAGCTGTTCTCCCGTGCGGTCAGCGCTATTAAATACGATAATGACTATTCGCAGGGGCACAGCGAGCTGGACAGATTCCTGCAGGATGCCAGGACCATCGGTATCCAAGTAAACTTATCCGGAGAATTGCCTGAGCAGGAGAAGCTTCGCGGTGTGATGATCCTCGCCATGCGGGAATGTCTGACAAACAGCGTGCGCCATGTCGGATCAACAGCACTGTATATAACGGTGGAGAAAACCGGCGGCAGCATTTCCATGCAGATCACAAACGACGGAAGATCGCCCGAAACGGAGATCGTTCCCAAGGACGGACTTTTCAACCTGTATCGCCATATTCTGGACTGCGGCGGTACGATGGAAATACAGTCGAAACCGGTCTTTGTGCTGACCGTGGTTTTCCCGGGGACAAAGGAGAGTATGAAATGAAACAGGTTCTGATTGTAGAGGATCAGCGGATGCCCCGTGAATACATGGAGCGGGTGCTTTCCGACAGCTGCAGATAGGAGCTGGCCGCCAGTCTCAACGGAGCGGATATGGCTCTTTTGAAATGCGGTCAGCAGCACATTGACCTGATTTTGATGGATGCCTGTACTTCAGGGTGTAAAGACGGCATTGAAGCTGCCGCCGAGACCAAGGCGAAGTTTCCGGACATCCGGATCGTCATCGTCACATCCATGGTTGAGGTGAGCTACCTGAAACGTGCAAAAGCGGCCGGAGTGGACAGCTTCTGGTATAAGGACATCAGTCCGGAAGCACTGATCGACGTGATCGACCGGACCATGGCGGGCGAACATCTTTTTCCGGGCGAAACGCCGAAGGAAAATTGGGATTGGTCGAAAGTACGGAGCTGACGTCAAAGGAGATCGAGGTACTGCGGCTGATCTGTGACGGATTGGAAAACTATGAGATCGCCGCCCGGCTGAATGTTTCGGAAAGAACCATCAAATACCATGTTTCCAACATTTTGCCCAAAACCGGATTTACGAATAGAACCCAGCTTGCCATCGCGGTAACAAAGAAGAATTTTATCGTTCCAAACCTCCCCGAGGAACAGACATTTTCCACAACCGAATAACAAGAACCTGTTCTGTCTATCCTGGCTTTCTTTAGAGCCGGGATTTTTTTTTGAAAATTTTTCTGAAAAAAGTGTCCGAACCTGTACTTAAGGACAGGGCGCGATCGAAAATAACTCATTACAATGGCCACAGTATCAATCTGTAAGGAAAATAAATATCCGTATTCTGTCGAAAACGAGAAGGCCCTGAGAGGCAAGCGGAACACGTGCCGGCTTTTTCTTGCCGCAGCTCAGGCCGAACTTGCTCTGCAGCAGGAATCCTCATCAGGAGAAAGGAGGGGGGATGAAACAGATTCGAAGCGTATTCTTGATTGCGCTGCCTGCGCTGACAGTTCTGGGAGTGACCGGAGTTCGTCTGTTTCGTTATTTTGCTGCTGAACGGATCATGGAAAATGGCGGCTCGATGAATCCGGACACTGTGGATGGTTCAGAGACTCCTACGATAGATGGTTCAGAGACTCCTACGATACTGGATGGCGATCATACATACGCCGATAATGAGATGCTGCTTCAGGTGATTTCAGGCACTTGGTCAAGTGAGGACGGGCATTATGTCATAGAGCTGGACAGCGGCTGCCGCATCAAGCTTTTACTGGATGGCGAGCAATAGCTGGATGATCCTATTCAATTTGTCTATCTTCAGCCGGGAATCGTCCAGTCTACGGAGTTTTTCCTGGATACCTGCGTATTGCAGAGGAAAGATGGATCCCCTGCGGGGGAAATCACTTCCTTTTACCATGAGGCCTCGGATGAAGATACTGACGGCAGACTGATCCTGGAGCTCGACCTTGCGGACAGCAGCAAAACAGTCGAGTTCAAAAAGCAAGAGAAATAACCAAAGATACCGTGAAGAATTTGCATTCTGAATCAACAAAAACGGAGAAAATTACCATGACTAACGGCAGACAGATATTTTTGAAGATCACTTCTATCCTGATGATCGCAGGCGGCATCATCGCAGGGATCGCCGGGGTGATCGCGATTCTTGGTGTCAGTGCACTGGCGGCGCTGGCGGGGAGTGCAGATGGAACGGGTATCCTCTACGCGAGTTCCATCATCGTGACAATCAACTCGGTGATTGAGATCATCGCCGGCGTAAAAGGTCTCAGGGCGTGCAAAGTCCCTGAGAATGCCAGCAAATGCGTGAACTGGGGCATTGGGATCACGGTTCTGAGCATTATTTCTACGGGAATCGGTCTGATCGGCGGCGGAAAGTTCCGTATTACGAATCTGGCGCTCAGCTTGCTGGTACCCGGACTGTACGTCTACGGTGCCTGGAAAACAATGCCCAGTGTAAATGCATAACAGTACACTATAACCATTTTTGAAAGGAAAAATTACAATGCTGTTCACTTAAGCTTCACAAGTGAGCAGTGCCTTGCCTTTCTAGTTTT
>NZ_CAPAEZ010000082.1:0-10198 GCF_948576815.1 uncultured Allobaculum sp. | reverse complement strand
GTCCGAACAAAGGGTTCTCTCTAATTATCGTGTCCTTGACATGGGGTACACTTCAGAATTTGCTTATTTATTTTTCTTAATTTTTTCCTAAAGCGTTACATTTTACTTTTCAAGTATAATAACTACGCATTCACCTGCTTGGAAGATGCAAAACGCTGCAGGCAAAGAACAGGCGCCCATTTTTCTCATATCTTACAATTCCTGTTTCCCTGCATCCCTCAATTTTATAGAGACAGACAGTTAAGGAGGCGAAAGCAGATATGTCAGATCCAGTAAAAAACAATTCTTCGAATCGGGAAAAAAGCGGTGCCGAATCCGCACGTACCAGAAGTACGAACGAGAACTCCGCAGGGAAAATGCCCCGCAAGCGGAAAAAGCATTCTCTCAGTTTTAACGCCGTTCTCATGCTGGTCATTCTGGCTGTCGGACTGGTCGCAGGCGTCGGCCTTACGAAATTTTTTCAGGTTACAGACCGGTACGAGCAGAAGTCGACAACCCTTTCCAATGTTTTCGCAGAGTCCAACGACATCGTGACCTGCTACAACTACTACACCGGCATTGGAAAAATTGAAGGGTCCAAGCAGTTTCAGGAATGGAACATCCCCTTTACCGGAAAACGGCTGCTCTATACGTTCCAGGGAAAAGCCCTGCTTGGCATCAACGGAAAGAAGATTGAAGTCGACACGGACGAAGAAAACAAAATCATTCATGTGCACTGCCCGGCCATTCAGATTCTTTCCAACGAAATCGATCCAGGATCGATCGAAGTGTATGACGCGAGCAACAACATCTTCAATCCGCTGACCGCTGAAGAAATCTATGACAATCTTGAAGTGGAAAAGTCAAAGCAGGAAGAAGAAATGCTTTCCAACGGAGCCATTGAAGCCGCGGAAAGCAACGCCAAATCCGCGCTGACCGATATTCTCCGGCTTTCCGGAAAAGTAGACGGCTATACGATTGAAGTCACCGTAGAACCGACCGATCTGCTCACCGACCGCAGCGACATTCTTACCGACAGCGGCGAGAAGAGCTTTCCAAAAGACGCAGACGAAGCCAACTCGATCTTAGAATCGGCAGCCAGATAGATCCGCAAAAACCGGAGGCTCTTACAGAAAGCCGCACCGGCTTTGCTTATTAAAACAGGAAACATAAAGAACGGAGCTGTTCTTCTCAGGTGGAAGAGCAGCTCCGTTTATTTATCTGATCTGTATGTTTTCTTCGAATGCCGGTCTGATTTACTCTTGTCGGCAGGCGAAGGTCGGAAGAGTTCGAGAAGACTATTCTTCTTCCGATTCTGTTTCTTCGACGACTTCTTCTTCTGTTTCGTCATCGTCAGCCGGAACGAAGTCTTCTTCGTCCTCAACGCTGAGCGAATCTGTATCCACAACCGTCGATGCTACGGTCTGACGCGTACGCAGGTCCCATGTGTTTTTCGGCAGGGAAGCGAAGCGGCCGTCAATGGACAGGTCGCTGTAAAACTGTGCGATGTTGTCATCGGCCTGAGAAGGGGTAAATCCCATTCTCTCTTCTACGATGTGCCAGAGGTCCATGAACTGCATGGGCTTCTTTTCATCGGTTAAAATGTCGAACGCGTTATCGATCATAGATTTTTTCATACGATTATCTCCTCGTGATCACAAATTACATGGATTCAGGTGCGGATACACCAATCAGACTCAGAGCGTCGGCCAGCACAATGCGGGTTGCCTGCAGCAGACCAAGACGCTGAGCGCTGAGTTCGTGGTTAGACGGGTCGTTGACTTTGCATGCGGAATAAAAGCTGTGGAACTTCGAAGCGAGGTTCTGAATATAATGCGAAATCTTGTGAACCTGTCGGGTGCGAGCGGTCTGTTCGATGACGTTCGGGTACTGAGCCAGAGTTTTGAGAAGATCAATTTCCTTCTCGTGAACGAGGCCTTCATAAGACTGTACGGTCGGATAGTTTTCACTCTGAGCGGCTTTCAGAATCGAACAGATTCGTGCATGCGCGTACTGCGCATAGTAAACCGGGTTTTCGTTGGACTGAGCAACGGCGAGATCCAGGTCGAAGTCGAGATGACTGTCGAGGGCTCTGCTGCTGAAAATGTAGCGGGCTGCGTCCACGCCAACCAGATCGACGAGGTCCATGATCGTCCAGGCATTTCCTAAACGCTTGGACATCTTGACTTCTTCTCCGTTGCGGACCAGACGAACCATCTGAATGATATCCACATCCAGTTTATCCGGGTCATTTCCCATAGCGGCCATGGATGCCTTTAAACGAGGAATATAGCCGTGATGGTCGGCACCAAAGAAATCGACCAGCTTGTCAAAGCCGCGTTCGCACTTGTCGTTATGGTAGGCGATATCCGGAACCAGATACGTCAGCGAACCATCCTGCTTGCGCAGAACACGGTCTTTGTCGTCGCCAAAGTCCGTTGTGCGAAACCAGAGTGCCCCGTCTTGCTCATAGGTATAACCGTTTCGCTCCAGAATCTCAAGAGCCGTGTCCACTTTTCCAGCGTCGCGTAAAGCCTGTTCGGAAGTCCATACATCGAAGTGAACACGGAAGCGGTCCAGGTCATGACGGATCTTGTCCAGCTCGTAGGCAATTCCCTCTTTTCTGAAGAAATCGAGGGTTTCCTTCGTCGGTTCGAGATAGACATTCGGGTGCTCGCGGGCAATTTCTTCGGCTTTGACTTTAACGTCTTCGCCCATGTAGCCGTCCTGACCGATTTCGGCTTCCTGGCCATGCGCCTGCGCATAGCGGGCCCATAAGGACTGCGCCAGATTGGCAATCTGGTTTCCTGCGTCATTGACATAGTATTCGCGGGTTACGTCATAGCCGGCTTTCTTCATAACGCGCGAAGCGGAATCGCCCCACGCCGCGCCGCGGGCATGACCAAGGTGCAGATCGCCGGTCGGGTTGGCGGAAACGTATTCGAGATTCACGCGGATGCCGTTGGGTTCAAACTGTCCGTATTCCGATTCCTTTTCCAGAATCGTCGGGATGACGCGGGAATACTGATCTTTTTTCATCGTGAAGTTGATGAAGCCGGGTCCGGCAATTTCGGCGCTTTCGATGGAATCGTCATCGAGCGCAGCAACCAGTTCCTGCGCAATAATCAGCGGCTTTTTGCGGAGGGTACGCGCCAGCTTCATCGCCAGGTTTGTCGCATACTCGCCCTGTTCTTTTCGTTTGGGAATTTCAATGGTAATTTCCCCGGGCTCCAGGCTCAGATCCCAGGCTTTTTTTGCGGCGGACGCCAGAGCGTTGGCCAGCTGCAGATCCATAGCAGACATATTGTTCACTCCTTCATGCCAGTTTTATGTCATCCGGTCCGCCCTGAGGGGGCAGCCGGTTCGTGTTCGATAAAACAGAAGTCTTCGCTTTGCAGTTCAAACTGAAATTCAGCTTCTTCTTCAATTTTGTAGCTCACCAGAATCCGATGCGGTTCGCGGACAATGCGCACATCGCTCAAGACGGCTTCCAGTTCGCCGAATTCGCTGAAAATTCGCACCCGGCCCTTGCCGGAATCAAACAGGGAAAGCACGCTCAGCGCTTCCTGCTGATTTTCAATCACAATGCCTTTCGGAAGAATTTTCCAGACGCAGTGACAGTCCTCGGCTTCCATGGTGACAAAAATTCCTTTGTTCTTTTCTTCAAACTCCGCTTCTCCTTTAAAAATCTCGGTTTTCGCAGTGAGTTCGCATAAAGCGGCTTGACTTTTCATAGCGAAGAAAAGTTTAACATACAGATTCTTCTTTTCAACGGATTACCCATCTCTCCGGCTTTATTCATCGTGAAAATCCGCCCATACGCGCCTCGTCTGCCCCTCTGCGCAAAATCCCGTTTTCTCGCGGGAAGAAGGACCGCTGCAGAAAACGGGAAAAGACAGACTCAACAGGTATGCCAGACAGGCTTGCCGTCCGAATACAGGCGGCGTTTACGAAGAAGCGGTGTGGACTTCCTTGGGGAAATACACACGGATCTGCTGGGGATTTTTCATTTCCAGCAAAGACCGCACCACCACCGAACAGTCCGAAAGCGGAAGCAGTCTCTCCTGGTCAAGAACGAGAATCGGCTTGGACTGCTCTTCCTGATACGGCAGAAATTCTTCCAGTCGAATCGGTTTAAGATGAACATAGTAATCCGGATCAAAACTCGCTTTTCGCGTCTTTTCGCGAATGGCTTCGATTCGCTCGGGACTAGCTTCGTTTTCCCAGCGCGGCAGACGCCGATCGCATATGCGATGGGCCAGATCGGCAAGAATGGGATCCTTGGCGGATTTCGCCGCTCCGATTTCGCTGATCAGAACGTAATCGTCCAACTCCAGAAAGCGCTCCGGATCAAAGGGCTGATCAAATACAGGCTCGAGCGCTTTCGATCCGTATTCTTCAAAGTTTTCCTGACGCAGTCTGGCATAGCGCGCAAAGAAAGCCTGAACGAGCAGATCGTAGCCAAACGCATCGGGATGGAGATACACCTGCCAGTACATCTGATAGCGGCCCATGATGTAGTCTTCGACCGAATGGACGCCGCTTTTTTTAATGCACAGACGGCCGTCCTTCACACGCAGAGTACGCAGTATGCGTTCCAGATCGAAGCGGCCGTAGCTCGTTCCTGTCTCGTAGGCGTCGCGAAGCAGATAGTCCATGCGGTCGCAGTCGAGCTGCGAGCTGATCAGATCTTCCAGAAGCGCGCAGCCGGATCGATGCTCCAGAATGGCAGCCACCATGGCGGGCAGTTTCGGATTTTCCCCGGTCAGAATTTTATACACTTCGCCTTCGGGGTTCGTAATCAGACGGCACGTAACGGCCTCATGGTGAATATGGGAGATCGCCTCATAGCTGTGCGAAAGCGGTCCGTGACCCAGATCGTGCAGGAGCGCCGCGCAAAGCGCCGCGGTCTGTTCGAATTCATCGAGCGTATCCGTCACGCCGGGCACTTCGTTCAGAATGCGCCGGCAGATTTCATACACGCCCAGACAGTGGGAAAAGCGGGAATGTTCCGCGGTATGGTAAACCGCCATAACGCCCCCTAGCTGATGAATGCGGCGCAGACGCTGAAATTCCGGCGCGTCGAGAAGCTTCCAGATGACCTGCAGATCAATATGGATATAGCCGTGGACGGGATCGCGCAAAACGCGCGTCTCATTCAGCCGGCGCATCATAGTCTTTTTTCTCTTCGCGCAGCACTTCAAACATCAGAAGCGCTTTTTCCTTGGACGCCTGTTTCGGCGTATCGAGCACCCTCACTTCCAGAAGCCGGTTGCCAAACTCCATGCAGATCACATCGCCTTCTTCGACTTCGCTCGACGGTTTCGCCGTGCGTCCGTTGAGCTGAATGCGTTTTTGAAGGGCAAGTTCCTTAGCGGCTTCGCGGCGTTTGAGAATGCGCGCGGTTTTCAGATATTTATCAAGTCTCATGGTTTACCCCTTTCGAAAGAGCGGATCGGACAGGACCGAAATCACCTGTTTGAGCTGAGCCATATAGTTTTTCTTTTTCGGCAGGCTGACCTGAATTCGTCCATTTTTGAAGGTGAGCGCGATTTCCTTGGAAAGAGCGTTCATGGCTTCAAACAGCTTGAGGCCGTCTTCGTTCCGGCTCCAGGATGCGCTCATGACAATCTGAATCCGGCTGTTCTGTTCGCTGACTTCATCGACGCCTGGACGCGAAGCGAACAGATCGAGGCGCTTGGCATCGAACAGAGCCTGCACTTCCTTTGGAATTTTTCCGAACAGGTCGGCCGTTCGGAATTCAAAGTCTTCGAGTTCCTTTTCGGTGCGAATGGCCCGGATTTCCTGGTAGAGCACCAGCTTGTCGCCGTCGTTATCCGAGAATTTTTCCGGAATATAGCCCTGAATCTGCACATTCGCGCTTCTGGCGCTGTTGGCTTCCGCCGTTTCTTCGGCTTCTTTCAGTTCTTCATCGACCGGCTGACCCGCGGCTGCCTTCTTGCGGGCGATGGCATCGGAAAGCATGTCGAGGTACAGATCGAGACCGACGGAATCGATAAATCCAGCCTGTTTTGGACCAAGCATGTCGCCGGCACCACGGATCGTCAAATCGCGCATCGCGATTTTGTAACCGGAACCGAGCTGCGTGAATTCCTTGATCGATTTCAGACGCTTCGTCGACTCTTCGCTCAGCTGCTTGTCCGGCGTTACAAGCAGATAGCAGTACGCCAGTTTTTCCCGTCGGCCAACACGGCCGCGAATCTGATACAGCTGGGCCAGACCGAAACGGTCTGCGTTTTCGATAATGATCGTGTTCGCGTTGGCGATATCGAGTCCCGTTTCGATAATCGTCGTGCAGACGAGCACCTGATATTTACCGCGCGCAAATTCTGTCATGACGTCTTCAATCTGTTCACGGCTCATTTTTCCGTGGGCAACGCCAATGGAAATATCCGGGAATTTCTGCTGAAGCTCATGCGCCTTGAGGTAAATGTCTTCGACACGGTTGTGCAAAAAGAACACCTGGCCGCTGCGGGAAAGCTCGCGCTGAATGATTTCTTCCACTACCGGACCGCGCTCTTCCATAACGTACGTCTGGATCGGATGACGGTGCGCCGGCGGAGTGGTCAGCTGGGAAATGGTGCGAACGCCGATCAGCGACATCTGCAGCGTCCGCGGAATCGGGGTAGCCGAAAGCGCCAGCACGTCGATCGAGTTTTTCATTTCCTTGATTTTTTCCTTGTGACGAACGCCAAAGCGCTGCTCTTCGTCAATGATCAGAAAGCCAAGATCCTTAAAGCTGACGGTATTGGACAGCAGCCGGTGCGTACCGACGACAATATCGATCTGTCCGTTTGCCAGATCTTCCCGGATCTTTTTCATTTCCTTTGTGGAAATGAAGCGGTTGACCAGCGCGATACGCGCTCCGGTCGGTTCAAAACGCTTTAAAAGCGTCTGGTAGTGCTGCATGGAAAGAATGGTAGTCGGGCAAAGGAACGCCACCTGCTTGCCGGCGCAGATCGCCTTATAGGCACAGCGCATGGCCACTTCGGTTTTTCCATACCCGACGTCGCCGATCAGCAGATGGTCCATCGGCTTGGCCTTTTCCATCTCGGCTTTAATTTCCGCCGTTGCCTGCAGCTGGTCGGGCGTGGATTCGTATTCAAACGATTCATCAAATTCCCGCTCGAGCGCGTCGTCTTTCGGGAACGCAAATCCAATGTCTTCCGTACGGGCGGCATACAGTTCGACCAGACGCCCGGCGATTTCTTCGACTTTCTGGTTAACCTTCTTTTTCGTCTTTTCCCATTCGCCGGTGCCCAGCTTGGACAGCTTGACTGCACCGTCCTTGGACACGTACTTGCGGATCAGCTGGAACTGAGAAAGCGGAACGAAGAGGTTTTCGTTGCCGCGGTACATAACGTGCAGATAGTCCTGCTTGACTCCGTTCTGCTCGCGGGTTTCCACGCCGATATACTGTCCAATTCCGTATTCCGCATGGACGATATAGTCGCCGGCCTCAAGTTCCATAATGTTATTGAGCGCATTCGAACGGGAGAACGTCTTCTGATACGGCACTTTACGGTTCAGATGCGAGAAAATTTCACGGCGCGTATACACCATATAATCCGGGGTCCGAAAGCCCTGATAAAAAATCGGATCGGTCAGCTTCAGTGAAGAAATATCGATCTTTTCCTTAAGCAGATCGACGTCTTCGCGCTCGAGCGCAAAATAGACATTGTCCTTTCTGGCTTCTTCAAGAACCCACTGCCGGTAGTTCAGACCCGGAGCGTCGATGTTTTCAATTCCCGACTGGACGGGATGATCGTGATCCAGGAACGTATGAATTTTGAGCGGCTCGGACTTCTTTTCGAGTTTGTACAGATCATGAAACAGGATGTATCTGGGCAGCGCGTGGAAATCTTCGACTTCTTCCTGCATGAACTGCACGTTATCCTGCACAGTCTTTTTCGCGTTTTCTTCTACGCCTTCCACTGTGGAGAATACGGTCATCGCGTCCGGCGCATAATCGAGAACGGAGGCGCTGTCGAGCCAGGCGTAGTAGCGGTACAGATGAGGCTGCGGATCGTGCGTTTCGATCGCTTCCAGATCCTTTTCGATCGCATCCCGTAAAAATTCCTGCCCCGCCGGATCTGTGCGTTTCAGCTGTTCTTCCAGTTTGACCGGCAAAATTTCCTTAAGTTTTTCAATCTGTTCGTCGCTGAACAAAATATCGCTGGCCGGAACGAGCACCGCTTCATCAGTGGCGCGGATCGTCCGCTGGGTATCCGGGTTAAAGAAGCGGATGGAGTCGATTTCCGTATCAAAAAATTCGATACGGATCGGATCCGGGTAATTCAGCGAGTAAACATCGAGAATGCCGCCGCGGGAAGCAAAGCTTCCCGGGGTCTGCGCGTAGTTGACGTGCGCATAGCCGATACACAGCAGATGCTCCATGAGCGCTTTTCGAGAAAGCGTCTGCCCGGTACGAATGGTCAGGCAGCTTTCGTCAAAGTAGTTCACATCCGGCAGAAAGCGGGTGTAGGCAGCGGTATTGGTAATGATGATTTTTGGAAAGTCCTGACGCATCTGCACGAGAGCGGACAGCTGGCCTTCCCTCTCTTCGGGAGACGCTGCGATCGCCTGCAGACGCAGAGACTCATCCATGACGAAAAGTACGACTTCCTGCAGCAGCATCGCCAGACGACGGTACAGCTGCTGGGCTTCGTACTTATTTTTCTTCACAACAATGCGTGTTTTTCCATCCTGAAGGAAAGCAGCGGCCAGAAGCAGCGCTTCTTCCATCTCCCCGAGGTTGCCGACATTTCCATGAATCGACATCATTTCCTTTGTAACGGGATTGGCTTCGATGGAATTCAGAATGGGATTGATATTCTGGTCGGAAAGCATGGCCTTACTCCTTACTGTTCGGATTTATTCTGTCTATCCAGTGTTTCTTCTCTCTGATAGGTATACGAAGCGGATGCATTCTGAGATGCTTCCTGTGCGGCGAGCGCTTCTTTTTTCAGCTGCTCGGCGATGGCAGAGTCCGAAAGACTCCGGCCGGTCTCTTCCTGATAAAGAACATCCTTTTTTCCGGAATGGAACGTCTGCGCGTTCTGCTTTTTCAGCGCGGCGGCGAGCTTTTCGGCTTCCGGGTCGCTCTTTTTCTTTTTCGGCTTCACGTTGTAGCGATTCATCGCCTGGGTAAAGCCGTGATCAATGGAAAACCAGGCCGCTTTGACCGCCTGATCAATCGCCGCGTTCAGATCGTCCATTTCATCAGCGCGAAAGCGGGTCAGCACATAATCAATAATCTTAATTTTCGGATCCCGGCCGATGCCGACGCGGATCCGGTCAAAATCCTGTCCCATCGCCGCGCTGATTACGCTTTTCATTCCGTTATGACCGCCGGCGGATCCGGACGGCTTCAGACGGATGGCGCCTACCGGGGTATCAAGATCGTCATAAATGACCAGAAGATCCTTCGGTTCAATTTTGAAAAAGTCCATGCAGGCGCGAACGGCGAAGCCGGAGTTGTTCATATACGTCATCGGCTTCAGCAAAATAACGTCTTCCCCCTTGATGCGGGTTTTGACGTACTGGGCTTCAAATTTGTTTTTATTGATCTCCACGCCGGCTTTTTCGGCCAGCCGGTCCATGACCATAAACCCGGCATTGTGCCGGGTACGCGAATATTTTTCGCCTGGATTTCCCAGGCCGACAATCAGTTTCATAAATTTCTCCTTTTGCCGGGATCCGGCACGATACAAAGATCCGCTTGCTGCGCAAATTGCGCTGTGCTTCGGCTTGTTTCTGCTTCCTGTTTCGGCTTCGTTTTCGATGTTCCTATCTTATGCTTTTTCCCATGGAATACATGAAAATTCGCTTTTGCCAGATTGAAGACAAACCCTGTCAAATCGATGAATGCCAGCACCTCTGCCTGCGATCCGGATTGAAAACGAAGTTCTGTCCATTTATTCCCCATACCGTCTTGTCTTTTGAAGACAGTATTCTTTTTATAAATAAATTAGTTATAACTTTAACAGAATTTGAAATAGTCATGAAACAGAAAAAGACCACGGTTTCGGTCTTTATAGACATTGATTTAAATAGAACTTTCCCAATGAGCTTAACTATACAAATCGCTCGTTTTTGAAATTTCATCCCATCAGAGAGCCTTTTTCCGAGGCTCTCTTTTTAATTTTAAACTGTACCCCAGAAAGTGGACAATTTTTTTAGAGTCAACCTATTCCAA
>NZ_CAPAEZ010000081.1:0-10358 GCF_948576815.1 uncultured Allobaculum sp. | reverse complement strand
CTTCGCAAGGAGGGCTTTTCGTCGTGCCTTAAATCATCTAAAGACTTTCACATTTCATTCATAGGATCCCGCGCGCGGGGTCCATGAATGAAAAAAAGAGCGGCAGCATAAACCGCTGCCGCTCTGCCTGGAATAAGAAACAGATTTGAGAAATGAAATGTTGAAAGGATTGCAATATTTTTCTGCTGGGCTTTGAACAAAATCCAGGGCCGAATTATGCTCAAAGCCGCGCAGAGTATTGAAGAGACAAGCCGGAAGAGCTGCGGCATCTTCTGCCGTCTGAATCGTTTGAAGGGTGCAAATTAAAGGAGTTCACTGACGAAGGGTTCAAAAAGAGATGTGAAAGTGACTGTACTCTTTCGGCTGTCTGCGGCTGTTGGTAAAGTTTCGTTCCGAACGAGAATCAGATGATTATTTTTCGTAATCGAGCGCTTTGGCACCGGCCTCACCGGTCGAGATTCGAACAACTTCCTCAACAGGATAGACGAAGATCTTGCCGTCACCGATATTTCCAGTATAGAGCGCTTTCTGCGCGGCTTCGACAACGTCCTTTACAGGCACTTTGGATACCACGACTTCGGCCTGCATTTTCGGCAGCAGCCGGCTCTGCACTTCGGCGCCTTTGTAATAGATAGGCTGGCCTTTCTGTACGCCCATACCCATGACATTGGATACGGTCATGCCGCCGATACCGATTTTTTCGAGTTCCTTTTTCAGACGTTCGAATTTATCGATGGCAGATACAATCACTACTTTATGCATACCGCTCTCCGCGCTCCCAAGAATAGCTGCAGGAACCGCATCGGAGATAGCTGCTTCCGGAAAAGCCGACAGGGGTTCGGGTTCGCTTTCGTCATCAGCAAGAACTTCGGTTTCCATAGCGAAGCCTGCGTAGGCGGAAGCCAGGCCGTGTTCCTCAATATCGAGACCGCGGATCTCTTCTTTTGGAGATACGCGAAGACCAATTGTCTTTTTAATTGCAAAGAAGGTCAGGCCGATTGTGCAGGCTGTCCAGATGCCGATTGTCAGCAGACCAAGGAGCTGAATGCCGAGCTGATGGAAGCCGCCGCCATAGAACAGTCCAACCGCTTCCGGCATTGAATCAGTGCCGCAGGCAAAGAGACCTACGCAGATGGTTCCCAGAATTCCGCATCCGAAGTGAACGGGAACGGCACCAACGGGATCATCAACTTTCAGTTTGTAATCGAGAAGCCAGGTCAGAAATGGAACAACCAGACCGGCGAGAATACCAATGATGCAGGCGCCCAGAGCATTTACTGCATCACATCCAGCAGTGATTGCTACCAGACCGCCAAGGGCTGCGTTTAAAGTCAAGGCTACGTCCGGCTTTTTGTAGCGGATCCAAGTGTAGATCATTGTGGTGCAGGCTGCCAGAGACGGAGCCAGGGTTGTGGTGGCAAAGATTGTTGCCAGCTGAGTCTGGTTTACGGCGGCGGCACCGTTGAATCCGTACCAGCCAAACCAGAGGATGAATACGCCCAGGGCGCCGATCATAATGTTATGACCTGGAATACCTCTTGGTTTTCCGTTCTTATCGTATTTGCCAATACGTGCTCCCAGCATCGCTGCGCCGATCAGTGCACATGTGCCTCCGACATAATGAATAACTGCCGAACCGGCAAAATCATGAAACCCAAGGGATGCCAGCCATCCGCCAGGTCCCCAGACCCAGTGGGCTTCGATCGGATAGATCAGAAGAGAAATGATGATCGAGTAGATGCAGTAGGAAAGAAATTTCGTACGTTCAGCCATGGCACCGGAAACGACTGTAGCCGCTGTGGCACAGAAGACGAGGTTGAACGTGAACAGGGACCAGTCCGTGCCGCCAAAGTCGGTCAGCGGATGGAGTCCCCAGCCGACAAATCCATTGCCGGCTCCACACATCAGCGAGTAGCCGACAAGCAGAAAGGCAACCGTACCAAGACAGAAGTCCATGGTGTTTTTCATGATGATATTTCCTGCGTTCTTCGCCCGGGTGAATCCACCCTCGACCATGGCGAATCCCGCCTGCATGAAGAAGACCAGGGCGGCACCGATCAGATACCAGATCTGAAAGATCTGCGATAAAGCTTCCTGAAGCATATATGTTCCTCCTTTTCATTTTTTTAGAAAAAGAAAAAGGCGCCGAAACTTGTTATCCGCCGTTGGATAACTGTTTCGGCGCCTTTGCCGTTTCTGATGGGAAGAGAGTACTCCCTTTTCCCCCTTCCTGGCCAATGAAATTCACATATTTTTGACAAACTATGCCCAAACCCCGCGATACTATTTGATTTAATCAATTTTATACAGGTAAAAAAGCGGTTTCACTACTGTGAATATAAAAAAGGACGCCGCAGCGTCCTTCTGTATTCTGTATCGAAATTAACCTTTGATCGTAACGGTTTTTCCGTCTGGACCCGGTGTGTTTTTCAGGTAGTCGATAATTTCGGCTTTGGCATCCGCTTTGCACGGTTTGCACTTCCAGGAGTCGGTATCTCCGCTGACCATGGCGTCCGCGAAACCGCTGCAGCCTGGATAGCCGCAGCCGCCGCAGTTGTAGCCTGGCAGCTTGGAGGTAACAAACTCAACACGCGTATCGGGTTCCACATGGAATACTTTGGCAGCGACGCCAAGTCCTGCGCCCAGAATGGCGCCCAGAACGAGCATCATCAGAATAGCCTGTACCATCATGTGACCTCAACTTTCTTCTTTAGGATGGTTCGGGCACGAGAGATCCCGGCAGCCCGAACAGTCCGGAGTGAGATTTTCGCATCCTTCCGGCTTCGGTGTCTTTCTGTTTTTAAGAAACAGGAAGACATACAGACCGACCAGCGCTCCGAAAAACAGGATCGCCAGAAGAATACGTCCGATGTTATCCATTAAATGATTCCTGTCAGTCCGGAGAAGGCCATGGCCATGAGGCCGGCAACGATCAGAGCGACAGGGTTGCCTTTAAAGCAGGCAGGAACATCAGCGGTATCGAGACGTTCGCGGATGCAGGAGAAGATGTACAGCACCAGAGCGAAGCCTAACGGAGTACCGATTGTGTATACGAGCATGTGTGCAATGTCGTATCCGTTGGAGATGTTAACCAGGCAGACGTTGAGTACAACGCAGTTGGTCGTGATCAGCGGCAGATAAACACCTAGGGATTTGTACAGAGCAGGTGACTTCTTTTTGAGGAACATTTCCGTGAGCTGTACAAGCGAAGCGATAACAAGAATAAAAGTAACCAGGTCCATGTATTCCAGTTTGAGAGGAACAAGAACCAGGTAGTAAAGCGCGTAGGTTACAACACCGGCTGCGAAAATGACGAAGACAACCGCCATGCCCATGCCCAGCGCGCTCGATTTCTTTCTGGATACACCCATGAACGGGCAGAGACCCAGGAACTGGTTCAGAATCGCGTTGTTGAGCAGAACGGAAGTGATCAGAAGAGCAATCAGTTCACCGATCATACATTAAGCCGCCTTTCCGGCTGCCGCTGCTTTAGCGGCTGCCTCTTTCTGTGCTTTCTGGGCAGCTTCTTCTTTTTTGGCTGCATGGCTCTTATAGGCTGTCAGTGCAGCAGCCAGGCAGGCAAAGGTAACAAAGGCACCCACCGGAGAACCAAACAGAGAAATGGTAAAGCTTTCCGGAATCAGAGTAATGGAGAAGAGCGTCTGCGCCTCGTTGAACGGGTTGGTCATGGACAGAACGCCAGTGGACAGAATCTGACGGATCAGAGACATGGCCAGTACGGCGAGCAGATAGCCAAGACCCATTCCCAGACCGTCGAGTGCGGAATCCCATACACCGTTTTTGGAAGCGAAGGCTTCGGCACGGCCAAGGATGATGCAGTTTACAACGATCAGCGGAATGAAGACGCCAAGAGAAGTATCCAGAGCCGGGGCATACGCCTTAATCAGCAGCTGGATAATTTTTACAAGCGTAGCGATGATGACGATATAAACCGGGATACGGATATCGTCGGGAACAAGCTTGCGGATTGCGGAAATGATCATGTTGGAAACAATCAGAACGCAGATTACCGCAACACCCATACCAATCGCATTGTTAAGACTTGTGGTAATGGCCAGAGTAGAGCAAAGGCCAAGGTACAGTCCGAAAACAGGGTTTTCCTTGATCAGACCGTTTTTGAAGTTTTGCATTCGATTCATCTGACGGTCTCCTATTCTACTTCAGAAGCCAGCTCTGCACATTTGTTAATGGCATCGACTACAGGCTGAGAAGTTCTTGTGGCACCGGAAATGGTATCGAGTTCTCTGGCAGCATCCTTTCCGATAATGGACTGCGCAAACGGCTCATCCATAATCTGCGAACCGATGCCTTTGGTGTCGCCGTTGGAAATGGCCTTGAAGGCGCTGATCGTTCCGTCGTCATTGTTAATGCCGACAAGGAACGTGGTTCCGCCGTCATAGCCGGCTACAGTGCACTTGAAGATGACAATATTTCCTTCATAGGTGTAAACGCCTTCGACTTCCGGGTTGTCCGGTGTGATGTCGGCGGTATCTACGACCTTGAAGTCGTCCACGGAAGCTTCCGGATACATTTCCAGAAGCGAAGCCTTTTCGGCTTTTTCATCATTGGACTTGATGACCGGAGCGGTCATGGAGTTGGCAAAGGAGAGCGCGCCGCCTGCGATGGCAGCAACGACGGCCAGGAAGATGGCCAGGTAAGCTGGACTGTCTTTTTTCATGACTTACGCCACCTTCCCTTCGTTTTCTGTATTCATTACGAGTACAGCGGTTTCCTTCAGTTCAGACGGAATGGCTCTCTGCGGTTTTTCCGTAGCACCATAGAAGCCGACGCACACGGCAAATACAGCAGCGCAGGCAATCATGGTCCAGGCCTTTTTCATCTGTTTGAGCTGCGGAGCGTCCAGAGCGGATTCAATCATCGGCGTGAAGGTATTCATGATCAGAATGGAGTACATGCATCCTTCCGGCAGGTTGCCTTTTACACGAATCAGAACGGTAATGGCCGCTGCGCACATCGCAAAGAAAATGCGTCCGGATGGAACGGTCGGCATCGTTACCGGATCGGTCAGCATGAATACGCCGCCGAAAATAACGCCGCCCGTCAGCAGGTGAAGCAGAGGGTACCAGATGAATCCGGGAACACCGTGCCAGGATTCGATTCCGGTCGCAATGGCGATAATCATGGCGATCACCGCGATGGTTCCAAGATAGAACACAGGAATACGCCAGTCGATGACGTTTTTGACAATAAGCCAGATGCCGATCAGAAGGATCAGCAGAGACATCGTTTCACCGATTGCACCAGGGTAGAAGCCCATGAACAGGCTCGACCATCCGCCTACGGAATCGAGGTAGGCATCCAGCGCCGCTTCGGTTCCCGGCAGCCAGTTGAAGGCGTTGGCCATCAGCGTAGTCGGGGTTGCACTGGTTGTAACCAGAGACGCGGTCGCTGCACCGGAGAAGGAAGCAAAGATGACTGCACGGCCTACAGCAGCCGGGTTGAAAATGTTAAATCCAAATCCGCCGAACACCAGACGGCCAAATACGATCGCAAAGATCGTCGCGATAATTACCGCATAAGGCGGGATGGTGATCGGGCACATCATAACGAGAATCAGGGACGTTACCCATCCAAAGGAGTGGGTGATGAAATCCTTGATGTTCTCTTTCTTTACTTTCGCAAAGATAGCTTCGCACACGAAGGTGGTGATCAGCGAGCAGCCCAGAAGCAGAAGCGCCTGCAGACCGAACGCTGCACCCCAGCGAACGAAGTAATAAATATCGGAAGCCGCAAACACAATCAGAAGACCAATGGTCAGATTGCGCATGATTTTCTGCGTGGAATTCGACGACTGAAGGTTCGGGCTTACATGAAAGGCAAATTTCATTCTCGTATCCCTCTACTTTCTCTTCGCCTTCATAGCCAGCGTACGCTTGGCTTTGCGGACATTTTCGGTAACCTGAATGTGGCTTGGGCAGACATAGGTGCACAGGCCGCATTCGATACAGAGCATCGCACCGCGTTTTTCCATTTCCACGGTGTCGTTGGCCTTGACCGCATTGGAAATGCGAACCGGCTGCAGGCCCATCGGGCAGTGTGCGGTACAGCGTCCGCAACGCATGCAGGTCATTTCCGGCTCGTTTTCGTTTTTCAGAACGGTGATCGCGTTCATGGCGCGGTCAATGCAGATCTGATCGGAAATCATGGCCTTGCCCATCATTGGACCGCCGGCAATCAGCTTGAGCGAATCCACTTTTTCGATGAAGCCGCCGAGCTGTTCGATGATTTCCGCCACGCACATGCCGACCGGTACAAAAACGTTTACCGGATACTTCAGCCCTTCACCGGAGAAGGTTACGTATTTCTTGGAGAGCGCTTCGCCGTTTTCAAAAGCGTGCGCAACCAGAATCGCGGTTTCCGCGTTGTTTACGATAACGCCGCATTCGCCAGGGAGACGATCGTATTCTCTCTTGAGAATCGTACGGATCAGGGTACGTTCGCCGCCCATTGGGTAGACATCGGGTACAGGGGTTACTTCGATGCCGGCTGCGTTTTCACGGCTGATTTCTTCACGGATGTAGTTAATCAGGTCCGGGTGCGTTTTCTTGACACCGATTTTTACGGTTTTGACTTCTGCCATTTTCTGCAGAATGCGCACGCCATGTACGAAGTCCTGTACTTCATCCATGATGCATTTGTAGTCCGCAGTAATATACGGTTCACATTCCACGGCGTTGATAATGAGGGTGTCGATTTTTTCCACGTTCAGATACTTCACGTAGGTCGGGAAGCCGGCACCGCCCTGACCGATGATACCGGCGTTCTTAACAAATTCGACCATCTCTTCGTGACTCGCGCGAGTCCAGTCAAGCGGTTCAAAAGCCTGCTGTTTTTCCTGGACAGCATCCAGCTCAATCACCATGTGCGGCTGAGGTTTCAGACTGTTATGAGGCCGTTTGACAGTTCCTTTGTAGATACCGGAAACCGAAGAGTAAACAGGAACCGGAAATGCCGATTTGGTATTGGCAAGACGGGTACCGATCTTTACGTGGTCTCCTTCATTGACGAGGATTTCGACCTGCGAATTGTTGCCTGCGAAAAGAGGAATATAAACTTCCTTTTTCGGCATGAGAGTTTTCGCATCGCTGTGATCCGTCAATCCTTTTCTACCAGGGATGTGCTGACACATTGGCCCTAATAAAAGTGACATACTTTTCTTCCTTTCAATGCAGTTCAACCCAATTTTAGTAACCATTGCATAGAAAATCAAATGCGGCTAACACATTTATTTGACAATTCGTATCTGGTGTCTGCGGATTGTGGATTCCCTGTCGAACGCATCCAGGACTTTGCCTTCCCCATACAGAGCGATACAGAGCGCCAAAGCGCATGCCCAGACCTTTCCCTGCAGACGTCAGAATGGAAAATTTGCAGAGTCGAGCCGAATTTTCGACATACGGGAAGTCTTGCTTAAACGGAAGCCCTGTTTCAAAATCCGGTATACTGTTACCGGTCTGCCTGCGCATTCTGCAAAACAGACCAGTTCTCCTCGCGCAGATTCCGGTGCTATCCCTGCAACCTGGAAAAACGCCCTGACGGAACACCAAACGGAACCTCCAGACGGATTCATCCATTTCGGCGAGTTCGCAGTTCTTACGGCCTGCCCGGAGTTCCCTGCTTACGATCCATACTTACCCATATAAAATAGGAAAGAAAATTATGCCAAACGAAAACGATCAAAACGCTTCAGCATCGTCAGACGCTCCTGCAGCTGCCGGAGAGGAAGCCCAGACGAATACAAATACCGAAAATTTAAAAGAGAACGAAAACGAAAATTTCTCGTCCCAAAACAAATCCGAGTTCAAAAACGATTCCGAAAACAAAAACGATCTAGAGGAAAACGATAAAGATAGCAATAAAGAAAAGGAAAAAAACAGACCAGAGCACAAAAACCATATCGGTGCCTGGATTGTTGCCGCCATCTGCGTACTGGCGCTGACGATTTCCTTTACGCTATATCTTTCTTCGCCCAAAGACGCATCCAAAGGCGAAGTGCAGTCGCGCTCGACAACGATGATTGATGTCGGATTCGATACCCCGGTCACCTTCAAGACCACCAGCAATGAAGCCGATTTTGACCGCTGGCTTCAGATCGTCCGCGATACCTTTCTGGAATGTTCGGCCATCTTTGATGCCGTCAACCCGCCAGCCGACGATACCGTCGTCAGCCTGTACACGATCAATAACGCCCCGCGCAATACGCCTTTTGAAGTGGACGAAAAAATGATCGAAGTCTACAACGACGCCCTTCAGATTCATGCCGTCAATAACAAGTTCGATCCGGCGCAGGGCAATCTCACCGCCTTATGGCGAGCGGTCATGGACGAGAGTGATCCTGTCCTTCCTTCTGCACAGGAAGTCGAAGATGCCATCAACAAAGATTCCGTGAACGGCGTTAAAGTCGATGGAAACACCATCACGCTGACCGGCGAAGACGCCGCCCTCGATTTTGGTGCTATTGCCAAAGGCTATACCGCACAGCTGGCTGCCGATCGTCTGGTCGAAGCCGGTCTGGAAGAAGGCCTGATCAATGCCGGCGGCAACGTCGTTCTGATCGGCCACAAGCCGGACGGCAAAAACTGGAAAGTCGGCATTCAGGATCCGGATGGCAGCGATTCCCTTCTCACCTGCTCGCTTGCAGATCCCTCCTGCTTTGTAACATCCGGCGACTATCAGCGTTACGTCCTGATTGACGGACAGCGCTACGCCCATATTGTCGATCCGACCACCGGCTATCCAGCCCGTTACATGCGCTCCGTTACCGTCGTGGATCAGGATTCTGCCTACTGCGACGGCATGTCGACCGCTCTGTTTTGCATGAGCGTTGAAGACGGCCTAGCTCTCTGTAAAAAGATCGGTCTGCAGGCCATCTGGATCGTCGATAAAGGAACCGTGAACGTAACCCCGGATCTTTCCACCGATACTTTCGATATTTATCTCACCGATGGAATGAAAGATCTGGTGACGCTCAAAGCTAAATAACCCCTTCTCTGGCCCATTCTTTTCCCCAGTAATAAAACGGCGTTTCTTCCCTGCGGCATAAAAGCCGATCGGAAAGAAACGCCGTTTTTGCAAAGGTACGTTGCATGCGACCCAGCACGCAGAAAAAGAAAGACTTACAGGCAGAGCGATTAAAGAGCACGGGCGAACCGATCACGGAAGCCTCTTTGAAAGGTGAGTAAGTCAAAGAGAAGGCTTCCACTTGGTTTCAGGCAAGTGTCCCGTAAGGATTGCGATATGCAAATATACGCTCGCCGATCTGGCGGGTCTTCGGATCCAAAGAAAAAAGCAGGTGCTCCATGACATCCTGGTACGAATAGTATTTATACAGTCCGCGGTTTCCGCAGCTGGGATCGGTGTTGACTCCATAATAATTCAGAATGCATTTGGGAAGAAATCCTCGAAAATACTGATCACCCAGAAGTTCGATTTCAATCTGGACTACCCCTTTGCTTTCAAAGAGATATTCATACAGAATTTTCCCCGCCATCAAATCCAGCGAAGGCACCAGCACTTCAATGTTTTCGTATTTCTCGATTTTTGGAATTGGCTCAGAATTGGACATTTTTCTTTCCTCCGTTTAATGCCAGGATACCAGGCGGATTGGCGGATTCCAATCCAGACCAGGAAGAGAATTCAGGCTTTTTTCCTGCCATATTTAGCGCAGGGCTGCTTTTAAATCGCAGCTGAAACAGCAATACAGACAAAGGAAAACCTGAGGCGAATTAACGGCCTCAGGTCTGATGGATTTGAAATCAGTTTCTATGCACTTTCTGCCCAGGACAAAACGCTAAGTTCAAAAGGTACAGCATGCGTTTGTCTTACTGTGAGTCCGGTTCTGCTCCCTCGATCAGCGCTCTGATTCCCTGTCTCTAAATTCTTTTTGCCATCGCACTTTTCGGATTTTATCCCCTCTGCATTCTCTGGAGACGGCCGATTTTTAAATTGCCTTCTCTCCCGGTAAAAACAGCGGCTTTTCGGACTTTGACCAAACAGTTCCATGGTATACTTTATGTGGTTTTAAACATAAAGGAGATACACAATGGACAAGTACGTTTGCACACTTTGCGGATATGAGTACGATCCGGCTGTCGGCGATCCCGATAACGGCATCCCAGCTGGAACCGCATTCGAAGATCTTCCTGAAGACTGGGTTTGCCCTCTTTGCGGAGCTTCGAAATCCGATTTCGAAAAAGTTGAATAATCACAAACCCATCCAAAAAAACAGTCTTTGTCTGGACAGCCGTCCAAACGAAGGCTCTTTTTTCATTCATAGGCCCCCGCGCGCGGCGGCCCACCCTTGGTTAGTTGAAATA